>JBBSRS010000014.1:0-16751 GCA_038242795.1 Burkholderiales bacterium | reverse complement strand
GGCGGCGGCTGGCAGGCGGCGCAATGACGCGGAGGGTGGCCGTCGCCAAACGTTGGTTCAGGCTAAATCAGATTGATGATTTTGCTATGCTTTAAATAACTGCTTGCACACGCTCTTATTGCGCCGATGGCATATTTGATTGATAAAATTCAAACCTTGCCATGCCTATAACTGGCAACATGGCGGCGGGCTTGCGGGCATTCTGCTGACTCCGCTTGCAAATCAATCCGAAATCAAGCGCGAAGCCAGCGTGCTAACTGCATAGGCTGTGCAGATTTGCGCCACGCATCTCGTTTGCAATGCGCCGTGCGGCCTGCAATTCACCTTCAACGACCCACTGTTGACCTGGATCAGCATGCCCCTGAGATGAATAGGGGATAGTCCCTGTAACCAAGGGAGCGACCACCATGAAATTAATGACTGACCTGTTTTCCACCGACTACGGCCTGATGAGCATCATCGGCATTGCCTTCATGATGGGCATGGGGGTGTTTTTTCTTCGCCTGTTCATGGGCAAGATGAAGCACGATCCGACGGCCCCCCGCGAGTAAGCTCTGCGTGCCAGCAGCAGTGTTGTTTTATGCCCAAACAGGCACTCTGCGCAATACCGGCGTGCGCAAGCAGCTATAAAACATATAGCATTCGACTAACTACCGGCGGGTTGCTCCCGCTGGTGCAGTGCCGCCAGAAAAAACTGCGTGGCCTCGCTCAGCGGCCGGTCCCTGCGGGTGATGGAGCCAAACGACTCCATCTTGTGCCGGATCGGGCATGGCAACACGCAAAGCAGCCCATGGCGCGCGTAGGTGCCGGCAATCGACAGCGGCACGACGCCGATCATGTCGGTTTCCGAAATCAGGTTGGTGGTCGTCAGGATCGACGCGGTTTCGATCAGCCCCCGGGGCAGCGGCGCCTGCTGCATCCTGAATTCCTGCTCCAGCACCTCGCGCATCGGGCTGCCGGTGGGCTGCAGTATCCACGGGTAACCCAGCAGGTGGGCAAACGGCACTGATTTCTGCCTGGCCAGCGGATGATGGATGCCCACGACGATCGACAGCGCCTCGTTTTCAAGCGGCGTGAATTCATAGTCGGCCCACTGCGCGCTGCGAATCCGCCCAACGGCCACATCCAGCACGCCTTCGCGCAGCAACTCCAGCAGACGGTCGCTGGTGTCGAGCGTGACATCGAGCGACAGCAGCGGATAGGCTTTTTTCAGCGCGATGATGGCCTGCGTCAGCAAGGTCGGTGATGGCGCCATGATGCTGCCCACCGACAACCGGCCTGAACTGCCCAGTTGCAACTCGGCCAGCTCCCGCGTCATCGACGCCAGGGAACCCCGCATTCCCCGGAAATACCCCAGCACGCGGGTCCCCGCCGGCGTCAGTTTCTGGCCGCGCCCGACCCGCTCGAACAACTTTTGCCCCAGCGCCGACTCCAGTTCCTGGATCATCTTGGTCGCGGCCGGTTGCGTCATGCCCAGTTCGCCGGACGCCTTGCGTAAGGTGCCGTGTTCACCGACAGCCAGGATCAGGGCGACTTGGCGCATGCGCAAGCGGTTCAGGAGTTGGGGAATGGTCGATGGGAAAGGCATGGCGGCATGGCGCAGGGCACCGGGTTGATTGATCACCGCAGCTTATCAAATAATCAATTAATTTGAATTTACGACAAGTGTTTGCCTCCCTACCATCACCGTCATTCATCGACAACGATCCGGAGACCAACCCATGAAACACTTTTCAACACTGCTGGTGGCGGCCAGCGCCCTGGCTTGCCTGTCCCCTGCCGTTGCCCAGCAGGAATGGCCGACCCGACCGGTCAAAATCCTGGTCGGCTCTGCGCCCGGCGGCGGCACCGACGCCATGGCGCGTGCCGTCGCCGACCGGCTGGGTCCGTTGCTCAAGCAGCCGGTGGTGGTCGAAAACCGCCCCGGCGCGTCCAACACGCTGGCAGCCGACGTGACGGCCAAGTCCACCGATGGCCACACGATGGTCATGGGCGTGTCGACCGCGCATGCGATTGCACCGCACCTGCTCAAGCTCGGCTACGACAGCGACAAGGACCTGGTGCCGGTGGTGTTCGTGGGCGCTGTGCCCAACGTGCTGGTCGTCAACAACGCCCTGCCGGTCGATTCGGTCCAGTCGCTGGTCAAGCTGGCCAAGGAAAAGCCCGGCCAGCTCAACTACGCCTCCAGCGGCTCGGGCAGCACGCAGCACATTGCGGCCGAGCTCTTCAAGGATGCGGCTGGGGTGTTCATCACGCACATTCCCTACCGGGGCAGCGGTCCGGCGCTGATTGACCTGGTCGGCGGCCAGGTGCAAATGAGTTTTGACACCATGCCGTCGGTCATCGGCCAGATCAGGAACGGTCGCATGAAGCCCCTGGCGGTGGCCAGCGCCCAACGCAATCCGCAACTGCCCAATGTGCCCACGATGGCAGAAGCCGGCCTGAGGGGTGTGGAAATGAATGCCTGGTATGGCATTTATATGCCCGCCTCCACACCGAAGGCGGTCCAGGATCGCGTGTACACCGAAGTGACCCGGGTGCTGGCCATGCCTGAAACCCAAAGCCGGCTGAGTGCCATCGGCGCCGATTTGACACCCATGACGCAGGCCCGGTTCGCCGCTTTTCATACGGCTGAAAACAAACGCTATGCCGAACTGATCACCCGCAAGCACATCAGGCTGGACTGAACCCATGAACACGCAGAACACCCCCGTCATCGCCTTGAGCCTGGGCGACGCGGCCGGCATCGGCCCCGAGCTGATGGCGCGCCTGCTGAGCCGGCCCGGCATCACGGACGGCGCCAACATCGTGCTGGTCGGCGACCCCTGGGTCTGGCAGGACGGCCAGTCCATCGCCGGGCAATCTGTCGCCACGCAAGCCGTTGCGTCGCTGGCCGACGTGCGCAGCCGCGCCGACCAGTGCCTGCCGGCTTTTCTGGCCGTTGACACGATCCAGCCGGCGGACGTGCAACGCAGCCAGGCACAGGCAGCTTGCGGCACGGCGGTGCTCAAGGTGCTGGATATGTGCATGGACGGCACCAAGCGCGGCGAGGTCGATGCGATCTGCTTTGCACCGCTGAACAAGCAAGCGATGAAGCTCGGTGGCTTGAAACACGAAGACGAGTTGCACCACTTTGCCGAATACCTGGGCGTGACCGGCTATTTCTGCGAATTCAACACGCTCGGCGACCTGTGGACATCGCGCGTGTCGTCGCACATTCCGCTGAAAGACGCGGCCAGCGTGCTCAGCCAGGAGCGCATCGTGGACGCGGCCCGGCTGATCTACCAGTCGCTGCAGGCCAGCGGCACGGCGCATCCGAAGGTGGCGATTGCCGCCTTCAACCCGCACGGCGGCGACGGCGGCGTCTGCGGACGCGAGGAAATCGACATCATCGCACCGGCGGTTGAAGCGCTGCGCGCCAGCGGCTTCCCGGTCGATGGCCCGTTTCCGGCGGACACCATCTTTCTGAAGGCCCGAGACGGCCAGTACCAGGCCATCGTCACCATGTACCACGACCAGGGCCAGATCGCCATCAAGCTGATGGGCTTCAGCAAGGGCGTGACGGTGCAAGGTGGCCTGCCGATTCCCATCACCACGCCGGCGCACGGCACGGCCTACGACATTGCCGGCCAGGGCGTGGCCGATGTCAACGCCACGCTGAACGCTTTTCGCATCGCCTGCCGCATGGGTGCGGCACGGCTTCATTCCTGAACAAAGCATCACCACTATGAAAATCAAATCCGTACGCGCCCGTGTTTTTGAGTGGAAGGGCAAAACCGTTCCGCCGCAGGGCAATTTTTGCGCCAACGCCATGGACCTGGTGTATTCGAACACCGAATCCATGAGCACTTTCCGCTTTTACTCCTGGACCGTGGTCGAAATTGAAACCGACGACGGCATCATCGGCCTGGGCAATGTCGCCCTGGCGCCAAGCATTGCCAAAGCCATCATCGACCAGTACCTGACGCCGCTGGTGTTGGGCCAGGACCCGTGGGATTACGAATACCTCTGGCAGCGCATGTACCGCGCCACCCATGCCTGGGGCCGCAAGGGCGTGACGATGGCGGCGATCTCGGCGATTGACCTGGCGATCTGGGACATTCTGGGCAAGTCGGTCAACAAGCCGGTGTTCAAGCTGCTGGGCGGCCGCACCAAGGAGAAAATCCCGGTGTATTACTCGAAGCTCTACCGCACCAACCTGGACGAGATGCAGGCCGAGGCGCAAAAGTACAAGGACGAAGGCTTTACTGCTTTCAAGATGCGCTTCGGCTATGGCCCGGCGCACCTGCAAAAGGGCGTCGCCGAAAACCTGAAGTCGGTCGAAGCGATCCGCGAAGTCATCGGCTACGACAACGACCTGATGCTGGAATGCTACATGGGCTGGAACCTCGAATACGCCAAGCGCATGCTGCCAAAACTGGAAAAGTTCGAGCCGCGCTGGCTGGAAGAACCCGTGATTGCCGACGACATCGACGGCTATGCCGAACTGAACCAGCTCACCAGCATTCCGATTTCGGGCGGCGAGCATGAATTCAGCCTTTACGGTTTCAAGCAGTTGCTGGACAAAAAAGCCGTGTCGGTGGTGCAGTACGACACCAACCGCGTCGGCGGCATCACGGCGGCGCACAAGATCAACGCGCTGTGCGAAGCCTACAGCGTGCCGGTCATTCCGCACGCCGGCCAGATGCACAACTACCACCTGACGATGAGCACGATTGCCTCGCCGATGAGCGAATACTTCCCGATGTTTGACGTCGAAGTCGGCAACGAATTGTTCTATTACATCTTCGACGGCGAACCCGTGGCCGAAAACGGCTTTGTGCAACTCGACGACCACACGCCCGGCCTGGGTTTGACCCTGAAGACCGAGTTCCTGGACCAGTTCAACATCATCGAGTGACCATGACCGCACGCTACCAGGGCGTATTTCCGGTGGTGCCCACCCCATTTACCGAAGCCGGCGAACTGGACCTTGAAAGCCAGAAGCGCTGCGTCGACTTCATGATTGACGCAGGCTCCAACGGCCTGTGCATCCACGCCAACTACTCCGAACAATTCTCGTTGTCGGATGTCGAGCGCGAAACCATCACGCGCACCGTGCTGGCGCATGTGGCGGGCCGGGTGCCGGTCATCGTCACCACCTCGCACTACGCCACGTCGATATGCGCGGCGCGCAGCCGCAGCGCACAGGCCATGGGCGCGGCCATGGTGATGGTGCTGCCGCCCTACCACGGCGCGACGTTCCGCGTGCCCGAAGCGCAGATCTACGAATTTTTCGCCCGCGTTTCTGACGCCATCGACATCCCCATCATGATCCAGGATGCGCCGGTCAGCGGCACCACGCTGTCGCCGGCTTTCCTGGCCCGCATGGCCAGGGAAATCAAGCAGGTGTCGTATTTCAAGATGGAAACGGCGGGCGCGGCGTCCAAGCTGCGCGAGTTGATCCAGCTGGGCGGCGACGCCATCGAAGGCCCGTGGGACGGCGAGGAAGCCATCACGCTGCTGCCCGACCTGGACGCGGGGGCGACCGGCGCAATGACGGGTGGCGCCTACCCGGACGGCATCCGCCGCATCATGGACGCCTATGCCGCCGGCAACCGTGAAGAAGCCATCGACCATTACATGCACTGGCTGCCGCTCATCAACTGCGAAAACCGCCAGGGCGGCATTTTGACGGCCAAGGCGCTGATGAAGGCCGGCGGCGTGATTGGCTGCGAAGCAGGACGCCATCCGTTTCCCGCGATGCATCCCGAGGTGCGCAAGGGCCTGCTGGAAACCGCCCGGCGGCTGGACCCGATGGTTCTGCGCTGGGGCAAATAAAAGGCTTCTGATTGCTATATATTTAATAGCTGTAGAAGCCCTGGGATATTGCGCAAAAGGCGGTATTGATCAATAACCAGCTGATGTGCCGGGTTCAGGACCGTATGGTGTCGGCGACCCGCTCGGCACAGGCTTTGGCTTGCACGGCATCGCGCGCCTCGACCATCACCCGCAGCAGCGGCTCGGTGCCGCTGGCCCGGATCAGGATTCGGCCGGTGTCGCCCAGTTCCACCCTCACCGCTTCGGTTTGCGCCGCCAGTTCGGTGCTGTCTTTCCAGTTCTGACCCGGCTTGAGCCGGACATTGATCAGGGTTTGCGGAAACAGCACCACATCCGACAGCAGCTCCGACAACGTCTGCCGGCTGCGCACGCAGGCCTGCAGCACCTGCAATGCGCTGATCAGGCCGTCGCCCGTGGTGTGCTTGTCCAGCGCCAGCAGATGGCCCGAGCCTTCGCCGCCCAGCAGCCAGCCACGCTTTTCCAGCTCTTCCAGCACATAGCGGTCACCGACCTGGGCGCGCACAAATTCCAGGCCTTTGGCTTTCAGTGCCACTTCCACGGCCATGTTGGTCATCAGGGTGCCCACGGTGCCCGGGACCTTTTCGCCGCGTGCCAGGCGCTCGTTGACCATCAGGAACAGCACCTCGTCGCCGTTGAACAGCCGGCCTTCGGCATCGACCACCTGCAGCCGGTCGGCATCGCCGTCAAGCGCGATGCCGTAGTCCGCCTTGTTGGCACGCACGGCAGCCACCAGCGCATCGGGATGGGTGGCGCCGAAACCGTCGTTGATGTTCAGGCCATCGGGGGCGCAGCCGATGGCGATCACCTCGGCGCCCAGTTCATGAAACACCATGGGGGCGATGTGATAGGCCGCGCCGTGCGCGCCATCCACCACGATCTTCAGGCCCTTGAGCGTCAGGTCATGGGCAAACGTGCTTTTGCAAAATTCAATGTAGCGTCCGGCAGCGTCGTCAAGCCGGCGGGTTTTTCCAAGGGACGCTGAATCCGCCCAGACCGGCGGCTCATCGAGAGCAGCTTCCACCGCCATTTCCCATTTGTCGTTGAGCTTGGTGCCCTGGGCGCTGAAAAACTTGATGCCGTTGTCGGCAAAGGGATTGTGGCTGGCACTGATCACCACGCCCAGGCTGGCGCGTTGCGCCCGCGTGAGGTAGGCAACGCCAGGCGTGGGTAACGGCCCGAGCAGCACCACGTCAACGCCGGCGGAGTTGAAGCCCGACTCCAGCGCGCTTTCCAGCATGTAGCCTGATATGCGTGTGTCCTTGCCGATCAGCACAGTCGGGCGCGCTTCGGTCCTGCGCAGCACGCGTCCCACCGCGTGGGCCAGACGGAGAACGAAATCCGGCGTGATGGGCGCCTGCCCCACCGTGCCGCGGATGCCATCGGTGCCAAAGTATTTTCTTGTCATGGGAGGTTGAATCTTGAAGTTGTCTTGGAGTGTTCGGCGCAGGAAGGGGCGCGACTTGGCACTGATTTTAGGGTCGCCTTTGGGGACCGGGAAAGCTCAATTGAAATTTATTGTGCACTGCAACAATCAAGGCACTGTCGCTTTGGCTGTTAGCTGGCTGCTGGCAGCTTTCCAGACCTTCAGTGCCTGCACGGTTTCCTGCACGTCATGGACGCGTACGATGCGCGCGCCGCGTTCAACGGCAAGCAACGCAGCCGCCACGCTGGGAACCATGCGTTCTTGTGGGGAAACTGTTGCCGCATCATGGCAGGCCGCCGCCAGCGACGACTTGCGTGACCAGCCCGCCAGCAGCGGATAGCCAGCCACCAGGAATTCACGCTGGCGTGTCAACAAAGCAAAATTTTGGTCGACGGTTTTTCCAAATCCAATGCCCGGGTCCAGCACGATACGGGATTTGTCGACACCCAGGGCTTGCAGGCGGCGGCCTGCCTGCTCCAGAAACGACAGCACCTGGGGAATCACATCGCCCTGCATGGGCATTGCCTGCATGGTTTGCGGCTCGCGATGCATGTGCATCAGGCAGACACCGCAGGACGCATGGGCCGCGACAACCTGCAACGCACCGGGCTGGCGCAGCGCCCAGATGTCATTGATGGCGTCGGCGCCAAGATCCAGCACTGCGCGCATGACCTCGGGCTTGGAGGTATCCACCGACACCGGGACGCCCAGGTTGACCGCATGGCGAACCACCGGCAACACGCGGGCCAGTTCCTGCGCCAGCGGCACCGGCAATGCGCCAGGACGGGTGGATTCGCCCCCGATGTCCAGAAGATCGGCGCCGTCGTGAACCAGCTTGTCGCAATGGGCGAAGACGGCTGAGAAATTGTTCGTTGCGGCGTAATAGCGTCCACCATCGGAAAACGAGTCTGGCGTTGCATTGACGATGCCCATGACGCGAGGGTGTGCCAGGTCCAGCTGAAAGCGTGCGGTTTGCCAGATCACAAAATTTCCTTGCCGGTGACAACAGATTGAACGGTGAAAGGGGTCTTGCCGAAAACGGCGGGCCCAAAGAAAAACCGGGGACTGGCCCCGGTTTTCAGTGTTGCATGGCGAACTGATCGGTTTGATCAGGCGGCGTTGGGAGCCGGGTCGGTCGTGACAGCCGGGCTGCCGCCACTGGGGCCGGTGCCGCCGCTGCCGACAGAAGGATTGCGCGGCGTCCAGTCCTTGGGAGGACGCGGCTCCTTGCCAGCCATGATGTCGTCCATCTGCTCGACGTCAATGGTTTCCCATTCCAGCAAGGCTTTGGCCATTGCGTGCATCTTGTCCTTGTTGTCTTCGATCAGTTTGCGCGCTATGTCGTATTGCTGGTCAATGATGCGGCGCACCTCGGTGTCAACCTTTTGCAACGTGGCTTCGCTCATGTTGTTGGTCTTGGTCACCGACCGGCCCAGGAACACTTCACCTTCATTTTCGGCATACACCATGGGGCCGAGCGCATCGGTCATGCCGTAGCGGGTGACCATGTCCCTGGCCAGTGCTGTGGCACGCTCGAAGTCATTGCTGGCGCCGGTGGTCATCTGGTTCATGAACACCTCTTCAGCGATGCGGCCACCAAACAGCATGCTGATCTGGCTGAGCATGTATTCACGGTCATAGCTGTAGCGGTCCTGCGCGGGCAGGCTCATCGTGACACCGAGGGCGCGGCCGCGCGGAATGATGGTCACCTTGTGCACCGGATCGCACTTGGGCAGCATCTTGCCGAGCAACGCATGGCCCGACTCGTGATAGGCGGTGTTGCGGCGCTCTTCTTCGGGCATGACCATGCTCTTGCGCTCGGGTCCCATCAGGATCTTGTCCTTGGCTTTCTCGAAGTCCTGCATCTCCACGGTGCGGGCACTGCGGCGCGCAGCCATCAGGGCCGCCTCATTGCACAGGTTGGCCAAGTCGGCGCCCGACATGCCGGGAGTGCCGCGTGCGATCACGCTGGCGTTGACGTCCTGGCCCAACGGAACTTTGCGCATGTGAACATTGAGAATCTGCTCGCGGCCACGAATGTCCGGCAGCGTGACATACACCTGGCGGTCAAAACGGCCAGGGCGCAGCAAGGCGGCGTCCAAAATGTCGGGACGGTTGGTGGCTGCCACGACGATCACACCCACATTGGTTTCAAAACCGTCCATCTCGACCAGCATCTGGTTCAAGGTCTGCTCGCGCTCGTCATTGCCACCGCCGACACCCGCACCGCGCTGGCGGCCGACAGCGTCAATTTCGTCAATGAAGATGATGCAGGGCGCGTTTTTCTTGGCGTTGTCAAACATGTCGCGAACCCGGGCTGCGCCCACGCCAACAAACATTTCAACGAAATCAGAACCGGAGATGGAGAAAAATGGCACCTTGGCTTCGCCGGCAATGCCCTTGGCCAGCAAGGTTTTGCCAGTGCCCGGAGGGCCAACCAGCAGCAGACCACGCGGAATACGACCGCCCAGTTTCTGGAATTTGGCCGGGTCTTTCAGAAAATCAACCACTTCCTTGACTTCTTCTTTGGCCTCGTCGCAGCCTGCCACGTCGGCAAACGTCACGGTGTTGGTGGATTCATCCAGCATGCGTGCCTTGGATTTGCCAAAACTGAAAGCTCCGCCCTTGCCGCCTCCCTGCATTTGCCGCATGAAATACACCCAAACGCCAATCAGCAGCAGCATCGGGCCCCAACTGACCAGCAGGGTCATCAACAGGGAACCTTCTTCGCGCGCCTTGACATCAAACTTCACATCGTTGGCGATCAGGTCGCCAATCAAGCCGCGGTCCAGGTAGGTGGCCGTGGTGCGAATTTTGCGGTCGTCTGTCGTGGTGGCCACGATTTCAGTGCCGCCCTGACCTTCGGCAATGGTGGCCGCTTTGATGCGTTTGCCGCGCACTTCTTCAAGGAACTCGGAGTAACCCAAGTAATTGGAGCCGGCGCCGGCGCGTGTGTCAAATTGCTTGAACACGGTGAAAAGCACCATGGCAATGACCAGCCAGATTGCTACTTTAGAAAACCACTGATTATTCAAGGACTGCTCCGATGTATAAATCTAAAACCGATTGCTTGACACATGCGATTCATTTTAGGCGTTTCAAGGGGCTAAACCGACGATTAAGGCTTTGCATCCCTTTGGATGGCACGGTTTTATCCGGATATTTCAGTTTTGAAAACGACATTTCATCTTCATGTCATGTTTTTCAGGCTCTTGCCGATCAAGAAGGTTTCAGAAGAATTTGAACGCGACGCCTTGGGCTTCATGCGCTTCACCACCTTGAAACTGGCCTGGAACAGCTTGACAAGATCGTCATAGCCGCTGCCGTGAAACAGTTTGACGACCAGCGCGCCGTCCGGTTTCATGCGCGACTGTGCAAACTCCACCGCCAGTTCAACCAGATGGGCAATGCGTGCCGCATCCACCGACTCGATGCCGGACAGATTGGGCGCCATGTCCGAAATCACAAGGTTCACCTTGACGGCGCCCTGCTCTGAATGCAAGGCCTGCTCCAGTTTTTCCAGCACGTCGGGTTCGCGAAAGTCGCCCTGGATGAAAACCACGCCTTCAATCGGTTCCATGGGCAACAAGTCCAGCGCGATGATGCGGCCATTGAGCGCCCCCGCTGCAGCGCCGGTCGGCGAAAGCTTGCGCCTTACATACTGGCTCCAGGCGCCGGGGGTGCTGCCCAGGTCGACCACGCAGTCGCCAGGCTTGACCAGACCCAGTGTTTCATCCATTTCCTTCAGCTTGAAGGCGGCGCGGGCACGGTAGCCCTCCTTGCGGGCCTGCTTCACATACGGGTCATTGATGTGGTCATGCAGCCACGCCTTGTTGACTTTTTTACCTTTTGCATCACCCTTGGCAGCGACTTTTGAGGTCGATTTGGGCAACAGCTTGTGGTCTGACTTGGCATTTACTTTCATGGGGCCTATTGTCGTCTTCCCGACACCACCGATAATTGGGCATGGCTCAAATACAACTTACCCCTGCCCAGCGCAAAGACCACCGCGCTGAAGCGCACCATCTCAATGCCGTCGTGATGATTGGCGCCGACGGCCTGACCGACAACGTGAAAAAGGAAATCGATGCCGCCCTGACGGCCCATGGCCTGATCAAGGTGAGGGTCCAGTCCGACGACCGCGCAGGCCGCGAAGACATGTTCCGCTCGCTGGCCGAGGAACTCGATGCTGCTCCCATCCAGCACATCGGCAAGCTGCTGGTGTTCTGGCGCCCGGTTCCCGAGAAAGAGAAAAAAGTCAGTGAAGACCGCATGGCCGGTCCGCGCGACGTCAAGGTGCTGAAGAACAGCTCGCGCTATGGCCAGCGCCCGGAAGTCAAGACCCTGCGCGTGCTGGGCAACCAGCGTCTCACCCCCGGCGGCAGTGTCAAGCGCGCCAAGCCCCGACAGCAGGTCAGTGTCAAGAAACGCGCGCAAGACTGAACTTGCGCCAAGCCCTCAACCGACCTTGCGGGTCGGTTTTTGCATTTTCATGGCGACAACATCCTTGGGCCTTTAGATTCACCCTACCCGCCCACAGCTAAACGTGATGACCAATCCACTCCTCGATTTCTCCGACCTTCCCCTGTTTGACCAGATCCTGCCCGAGCATGTCGGTCCGGCGATGGACAATTTGCTCGCCAAAGCCGAAACGGCGCTGGCGCACGTCACCGCGGCTGATTTTCCGGCGACCTGGGGCGGCATTGCCAGCGTTCTTGACGTGGCCACTGAAAATCTCGGTCGCGCCTGGGGCGCCGTCAGCCACCTGAACAGCGTCGCGGACACGCCGGAGTTGCGCGGCGCCTACAACGCCGCCCTGCCCCGTGTCACCGAGTTCTGGACGCGCCTGGGCGCCGACGAACGTCTGTATGCAAAGTACAAGGCCATCGACGTGGGCAGCCTGAATGACGAGCAGCGTCAGGCACACAAGAACGCCATTCGCAACTTTGTGCTTTCGGGTGCCGAACTGACAGGTCCGGACAAAGAGCGATTCGCACTGATACAAGAGCGCCAGGCCGAACTCAGCCAGAAATTCAGCGAAAATTCGCTGGACGCCACCGATGCCTTTGCCTACTACGCCACCGACGAGGAAGTCGCGGGCATTCCGGAAGACGTGCTGCAAACCGCCAAGGCGCAAGCCGAGGCAGAAGGCAAAACCGGCTACCGGCTCAGCCTGAAAATGCCAAGCTACCTGCCTGTGATGCAGTTTGCCGAAAGCAGCGCGCTGCGCGAAAAACTCTACAAGGCCTATACCACCCGCGCCAGTGACCAGGCGCCGGCAGAATTCAGCCAGTTTGACAACAGCGCCGTGATGCGTGAAATCCTGGCCTTGCGCCAGGAAGAATCCCGGCTGCTGGGATACCAGAATTTTGGCGAAGTCTCGGTGGTGGCGAAGATGGCCAAGTCGCCGGAAGAAGTCGTGACCTTCCTGCGTGACCTGGCCCGTCGCGCCCGACCCTATGCCGAAAAGGACATCGCCGACCTGCGCAGGTTCGCGGCCGAGAAACTCAACCAGAACGACCCGCAGCCCTGGGACTTTGCCTACATTGGTGAAAAGCTCAAGGAAGCGCGTTATGCCTTCAGCGAGCAGGAAGTCAAACAGTACTTCACTGCACCCAAAGTCCTGGCAGGTTTGTTCAAGATTGTCGAAACCCTGTTCGAAGTCCGGATTCGCGAAGATTCAGCCCCTGTGTGGAAACCTGGCGTGGCGTTTTACCGCATCGAGCGCGATGGTCAACTGGTCGGCCAGTTCTACCTTGACCAGCCAGCCCGCACCGGCAAACGTGGCGGCGCCTGGATGGACGATGTGCGCGCCCGCTGGTTGCGCCCCGACACCGGCAAGCTGCAAACGCCAGTGGCCCATCTGGTTTGCAATTTTGCCGAAGGCGTGGGCGGCAATCCGGCCCTGCTGACGCACGACAACGTCACCACGCTGTTTCACGAATTTGGCCACGGCCTGCACCACATGCTGACGCAGGTCAACGAGCACGATGTTTCGGGCATCAGCGGCGTCGAATGGGATGCAGTCGAGTTGCCGAGCCAGTTCATGGAAAACTTCTGCTGGGAATGGGAAGTGCTCAGGCAGATGACGGCGCATGTCGATACCGGCGAGACGCTGCCACGCGCACTGTTCGACAAGATGCTGGCCGCCAAGAATTTTCAGAGTGGCATGCAGACCTTGCGCCAGGTCGAGTTCTCGCTGTTCGACATGCTGCTGCACACCTCGCACAACCCGGACGAGGACCTGATGGACCTGCTGAATGAGGTGCGTCGAGAAGTGGCGGTGATATCTGCACCGGCCTACAGCCGCACGGCACACACCTTCAGCCATGTCTTTTCAGGTGGCTACGCGGCCGGCTATTACAGCTACAAGTGGGCAGAAGTTCTGTCGGCCGACGCCTATGCCGCCTTTGAAGAAACCGCAGCCGCCAACGATGAAACCGGAAGCGGCAAGTCGACGGTCAGTGTGGAAACTGGCAGAAAGTACCGCCAAGCCATCCTCGAGGCAGGCGGAAGCCGGCCGGCCATGGAGTCGTTCAAGGCATTTCGAGGTCGCGAACCTTCACTCGACGCCTTGCTGCGACATCAGGGCATGGCTTGAACCGCGTGCTGGGCATGCTTTGCAGAACTGGACCGGTCTTATGAAATCAAGCGCCTTGTATTTTTCTGGATGCAGAGCACTGCTGGCGCTGGGGGTGGCAGCCGGTGCTCTGGTTTCATTGCAGGCGCAAGCGCAGCAGGTTTACCGCATCGTCGGGTCCGATGGCAAGCTGACTTTTTCAGACCGGCCGCCGCCAGCGTCTGCCCCCAATGCCAATGCCATTAGCCGCGAAGCCAACATCCTTGGCGGTACCCGCAACACCGCGCCTGTCGGCCTGCCTTTTGAACTTCGCCAGGTCACACTGAAATATCCTGTGGTCCTGTACACCGGAGACAATTGCGCGCCCTGCGGCGCAGGCCGTTCGCTGCTGGCCAGCCGGGGCGTTCCATTCAGCGAAAAAACGGTCAGGACTTCAGCCGACACGGAGGCGCTGCAACGCCTGGGCGGCGAAGCGTCACTGCCCTTCCTGACCATTGGCACCCAGCAACTCAAAGGCTTTTCGGATGCCGAATGGACCCAGTTTCTCGATGCCGCCGGGTATCCAAAGTCTTCGGTCTTGATGTCGAGCTACCGAATGCCCGCACCAATGCCGCTGGTGGCCGAGTCACCTTTGCCGGCATCTTCCGTTTCCGGCGAAGGCAATGCGCCGAAAGGCGCAATGAAAAGCCCTGCGACACGTCCGGTTCAAAAACCCTCCGACAGCAACAACCCGGCCGGTATCAAGTTCTGATCGACACCAAGGCAAGCTCGCGCGTGATGGCTGATCGAGGGTCATTGAACGCGTGCGCACTGTGCTTTTTTGTTTTCCTGATGTCATGACGTTTGGCGGTCTTCATACGCGACTCGCCACATTCGGACATCTGCTAACCGCCACCCGCGACGAAAGGATGAATTGGCGGTGTCACCGAACTGACGTTCGGAGTCCCCGCCTGCACCGCACGATACGCGCCTGCCAGATGGATTGAATGCTGTGCATGGCATCAATTTCCATCTTCGCCTTTGTCAAATGATCGTTAGCAAGCAAATCGGGACCAGAAGTAGGTGCTGATGGTCGGGTTGTAGCCTGGGTTGGCAAAAGTGGCTTTGTACCGATGACCGTTTGAATATGTCACCACGCTCCCGGCTGCATATTGCTTGCCTTGTGTCCAGGTCGAGCTGCTGCAAGCCGGTGCAGGTTTAGAGACAGGCGGCGTCGAAGGCACCGGGATCGGCGCAGGGGCAGGTGCAGGGACTGACGACACCGCGCAGACATATTGCGACCAGAAATAGGTGCTGATCGTCGGGTCGTATCCTGGGTTGGCAAACTTGGCAATGTACTGCTTGCCATTTGAATAGCGCACGATGCTGCCAGCCGCATAGGGTTTTCCCTGAGTCCATGTGGAGCTGCCACATGTGGGTGCTGAAGTGACCGGGTTCGTTACAACCGGGGGCGCAGGTTTAGGTGCTGGCATCGGTGCAGGAGGAGGATTTGGCGTTGGCGTTGGCGCTGGCGTTGGCGCTGGCGCTGGCGTTGGTGTTGGTGTTGGTGTTGGTGCAACAGAACCACCGGCTGTTTTGAAAATGTTGAAGAACTGGTAATCGGATTGGGCGACACCACTGAAGGAGCTCAGATCATTTGAGGCGTTCGAGGATTGCGCCCTGTCGCGTTGAAAGGACCAATAGGAAAGCAGTCCGATTCCATTGACCTTGGCAAAATCAGCTATCGTTTTCGCATCAACCAGCGAGAACGTTGAGCCGTCGTCGTTCTTTCCGATCATCGGCGTCATTCCCATCATGGCGTGCAGTTGTGCCTGGGTTTTGTTCGGGTAGAGCGTCGCCATCTGGCTTGCCGTGGCGCGAAAAGTCATGATGGACGCCTGAGCCAGCGTGGAGGGCACCACCATGGTCCTGAGGTTTTCAAGTCCAAAGCTCATGGTCATCACGTTCACCATGCTGATCCGTACACCTGAAGCGATTGTCGACTTCAACAGGTTCATTGAATTGGCATCGAGTCCCCGCAGCCAGCCCGGCAAGGTGAAGGACGTATAAAGATCAGGATATTTGGCCTGGAGTCGCAGCAGGACACGCGTCCTGCGGGCGGTACCCTCGACGTTGAGCAACTGGTGCCCCTCAACATCCCAGTCAATCCGGCGGGTTCCAGAATCAAGTATCAGCTTTTCCAGCAGGTTGAAAAGTTGGTTGTCATCCTTGCAGGCAATCTCTGCATAGACACCGTTTTGACCACCGAACGAAATGATGAGCTGGCCACCTGCGCCTACATAAGTTCGGGCATCTGGAAGTTTGTTCAGCAAATCCTGCCCAAGTGCGCAATTTCCTCTGGTGATGGCAAAGGCAAGCGTTGCACTGTCCAGCCCTGCGGCACGTTTTGCCTCGGTCAACGTTCCGCCGCTCCACGCATGAAAGTACGGAGCGATCTCAAGCGCACTGGCAGATTGGCCCAGACTGAGCAGGACCGCAGCCGTCACAGCGCTGGCGATTCTTGAAAAGTTACGTGTTTGCATAAAAATCCATCCAAATGTAAAAGTCGACAAAATTTCGCCGAATGAAAAACCAACTAAATCGTTTGTTTTCACTTTTTCCAAGTGATTTCGATCTTCCCAAAAGAGCACACCTACCAAAAAATCACCAACTTTTTTCGCCAGTTCTCCAAGAAATTTGGCGAATGCTTGAAATATGGCCAAATCTTAGTGGGTACCCTTGTTTGATAAATTTACATCTTTTTGAAAAATTTTAGTCATATTCCTACACAAAATGTAGGCTATGTCTTACAAAATAACAGCGAATAACGAGAATTTTTCAAAATTCTCTGAATTCAAAAAAAAATTTTAGGGAATGGCAAGGTCATGAAAAAGAGTGATTCACCAGTGATAAAAAATTATTTTTTTC
>JBBSRS010000013.1:0-16839 GCA_038242795.1 Burkholderiales bacterium | reverse complement strand
TGGCCAGTTGCGCCATCAAGCCTTGCGCGACACAGGCATCAGTCGCCAGGAAGCCCAGCATGGTGGCCATGTTCGGGCGGATCATGCCCGCGCCCTTGCTGATGCCGGTGATGGTGACCGTGGCGCCGCTCAGGCTGACGCGGGTTGAAAACGCCTTCGGCACCGTGTCGGTGGTCATGATGGCTTCGGCAGCATTCGCCCAGTTGTCGGCCCTGGCATCGGCCAGCGCCGCAGGCAGCCCTGCAGCAATGCGCTCATTCGGCAGCGGCTCCATGATGACGCCGGTTGAAAACGGCAGGATCTGCTCGGGCGACAGGTTCAGCGCACGGGCCAGCTCGATGCAGGTGGACTGGGCGCGAACCAGACCGTCCTGGCCGGTCCCGGCGTTGGCGTTGCCGGTGTTGATCAGCATGGCGCGGATGCCGTGGCTCCGGCCTGTCTGGGCAGCCAGATGCTCGCGGCAGATTTGCACCGGCGCGGCGCAAAAGCGGTTTTGGGTAAACACCGCGCCGACCGAAGCGCCCTCGTCCAGCAGCAATACAGCCAGATCCTTGCGATTGGCCTTGCGGATGCCGGCTTCGGCAATTCCCCAGCGCACACCCGGCACGGCATGAAGTTCGGCGGCGGGCGTGGCCATCAAATTGACAGGCATGAATTGACTCCGGTAAGACAGGGTTGAGACGCTGCAGGCGCCCATAAAAGGATCAGGACGCGCAGCGGATCAGGTCAGCTTGCCGTGGCAAAGCTTGTATTTTTTGCCAGAACCACACGGGCACGGATCGTTGCGGCCTACACGTGGCATGGCCGAGGCAGGAATGGCTTGCCGGCGCGTCGCCTCGTCAACCGTCGTTTCTGTTTCGCCGCTTTCAGTCGGTGCGGTGTAGGTCACATTGCTGATGTTTTCCGCCCGGCTTTCAAGTGCTTGCGCCGCTTCGTTGAGTTGCTCATTTGACTGAACCTGGACCGTCATCAAGGTCTTGGTGACTTCGTTCTTCACACTGTCCAGCAGTTGCCCAAACAACTCAAAGGCTTCGCGTTTGTATTCCTGCTTGGGCTGCTTCTGGGCATAGCCACGCAGATGAATGCCCTGGCGCAAATAATCCAGCGCGCTCAGGTGCTCACGCCAGTGGCTGTCGATGCTTTGCAGCAGCACGACACGTTCGAACTGGGTGAAGTTTTCCTTGCCGATTCTTTCCAGCTTGTCGGCAAAGGCGGCTTCGGCGGCGGCCTTGACCTTCTCCAGCACTTCCTCGTCGGTGATGGCGGTGGCAGCTTCGATTTCCTGGCGCAGGTTCAGCTCGATATGCCAGTCTTCACGAAGCGTTTTTTCCAGCCCCGCCACATCCCATTGTTCTTCAACACTTTCCACCGGCACATACTGCCGCACCAGGTCAGTGAAACATCCTTCACGCAGGGAAGCGATTTGCGGCTCCAGATCGCTCGCATCCATGATGTCGTTGCGCTGCTGATAAATCACCTTGCGCTGGTCGTTGGACACGTCGTCGTATTCAAGCAATTGTTTGCGAATGTCGAAGTTGCGCGCCTCGACCTTGCGCTGCGCCGACTCGATGCTGCGCGTGACGATGCCGGCTTCAATGGCTTCGCCATCGGGCATTTTCAGCCGCTCCATGATGGACTTGACACGGTCGCCGGCAAAGATGCGCATCAGCGGATCGTCCAGGCCCAGGTAAAAGCGCGAGGAACCCGGGTCACCTTGACGGCCCGAACGGCCACGCAGCTGGTTGTCAATACGGCGTGACTCATGTCGCTCGGTCGCAATGATTCGCAAGCCGCCCAGCGCGGTGACCTGTTCGTGTTCCTGTTTCCACTGGGCGCGCAAACGGGCAATTTCAGCTTCCTTGGCGGCAGCGTCCAGCGACTCGTCGGCTTCCACCGGTTCCATCATTTTTTCAAGGTTGCCGCCCAGCACAATGTCAGTGCCGCGACCCGCCATGTTGGTGGCGATGGTGATCATCTTCGGACGGCCGGCCTGCGCCACGATGTCGGCCTCGCGCGCATGCTGCTTAGCGTTGAGCACCTGGTGCGGCAGGTTTGCCTTGACCAGCAAATCATCAATAATTTCGGAATTTTCAATAGAGCTGGTTCCCACCAGCACCGGCTGGCCGCGCTCGTAGCATTCGCGAATGTCCTTGATGGCGGCTTCGTATTTTTCGCGCGTCGTTTTGTACACGCGGTCCAGCTGGTCTTCGCGCTTGCTCACCCGGTTGGGCGGAATCACCGTGGTTTCAAGACCGTAGATTTCCTGGAATTCGTAGGCTTCGGTGTCAGCCGTTCCGGTCATGCCGGCCAGGGTCTTGTACAGGCGGAAATAATTCTGGAAGGTGATCGAGGCCAATGTCTGGTTTTCAGCCTGGATTTGCACCCCTTCCTTGGCCTCAACCGCCTGGTGCAGGCCATCGCTCCAGCGGCGGCCCGACATCAGGCGGCCGGTGAACTCGTCCACGATCACGACTTCGCCGTCTTGCACCACATAGTGCTGGTCGCGGTGGTACAGCAGGTTGCCGCGCAGAGCGGCATACAGGTGGTGCATCAGCGAGATGTTGGCCGGATCGTACAGCGTGGCACCTTCTGGAATCAGGCCCAGGTCGAACAGAATCCGCTCGGCGCTTTCATGGCCTTGTTCGGTCAGGAACACCTGGTGCGTCTTTTCATCGATCGTGTAGTCACCGGGTTTTGTGACGCCCTCGCCCGTCCGGGGATCGGCCTCGCCCTCCTGGCGCGTCAGCAAGGGAACGACCTTGTTGATGGCGAGGTACATCTCGGTGTGGTCTTCGGCCTGGCCGCTGATGATGAGCGGGGTGCGCGCCTCGTCGATCAGGATCGAGTCCACCTCGTCGACGATGGCAAAGTTCAACCCGCGCTGGACGCGGTCGCCGACTTCATACACCATGTTGTCGCGCAGGTAGTCAAAGCCGAACTCGTTGTTGGTGCCGTAGGTGATGTCAGAGTTGTAGGCTGCCTGCTTTTCCTCGCGCGACATGTTGGGCAGGTTGATGCCGACGCTCATGCCCAGAAAGTTGTACAGCTTGCCCATCCAGCGGGCGTCGCGGCTGGCCAGGTAGTCATTCACCGTCACCACATGCACGCCCTTGCCCGTCAGGGCATTGAGGTAGACCGGCAGCGTGGCGGTCAGGGTCTTGCCTTCACCGGTGCGCATCTCCGAAATCTTGCCGTTGTGCAGCGACATGCCGCCCAGCATCTGGACATCGAAATGACGCATCTTCATGACGCGTTTGCTGCCTTCGCGAACGACGGCGAAAGCTTCTGGAAGCAGGGCCTCCAGGGTTTCGCCAGCGGCCACCCGGTCCTTGAACTCCTGGGTCTTGGCACGCAGCTGGTCGTCGTCAAGCTTTTCGTACTGCGTTTCCAGCCCATTGATCTGGTCTACGGTTTTGCGGTAGGTCTTGAGCAGCCGGTCGTTGCGGCTGCCGAAAATTTTTGTCAGGATATTGGAAGCCATAAATGCGAAGCCGCTGACCACCGCTCCCTTGAGCTGGCAATGCGGCCAAAATCCCTTATTGAGTACGGAACTTAGCTGTGGGCACAAACGGTTAGTTCAACCGTGCGCAAACCTCAGATTTTAGCGCCGCCAGGGGAACCGCCCATCGCATGCGCTCAACAAATGCGGTTTTCAGGTGACCAGGGAGAAAATTGCGCCAAGCCTGCCCAATAGACAGCGTTCGAAGACCATGGGGATGAAAAGTCAGTCGCTGGCATCCACGATAATCAGACCCGCCATGCTGACCACCCTCAAATAACCGACCATGCACAGACGTTTGCAATCCGCTGTGAGCCTGCACCAGGCGGCTGGCAATTCGCCATCCCTCGCGCGGCTTGCCGACCTCGTCCGGGAGTCGAACCATCGGTTGAAAGCGATTGAAACGCTGATTCCGGCCACCCTGCGATCATCTGTCAAGGCCGGGCCAATTGATGGGGAAAACTGGTGTCTTCTGGTGAATGGCAATGCAGCTTCCGCAAAAGTCCGGCAGCTGATCCCGCTCATCCAGTCAAGCTTGTTGCGTCAGGGGTGGAAGGTCAAGTCCATCAGGCTGAAAATCCTGATTGCCAGAAAGCCTTGAAAGCAAGGACGATTGGCAAAGAAGCGAAGTCTGAATCAAGAATTTCACAGTTGCTATTCAATAGATAGCAAACCGTGCTCTCGGGGTATGTGCCGAGGTTGCTTTTTACGCTTAAACCAAAGACTGGTGCCGCTTGTCGGAATCGAACTGACGACCTACCGCTTACAAGGCGGTTGCTCTACCAACTGAGCTAAAGCGGCACAAATCGTATTCTACTTCACGCGCTTGAGGGCAGGACGCGGCCGGGTCGGCGGTTTGGGAGGCTCGGGCGTGTCGGTTTTTTTATGCCGGCTTTTTCCGTCAGCTTGCATGTTCGGTACGTTTTCCACCAATTGCATGATCTTGCTGTCGGGCGTTTCCGGTGCAGAGTGACCGGCCGGCAATGCCTCCTGAAGCGGTACAGCAGGCTGCAGCTCAAGAGACTCGCTGGTTCCCGCGGAACCTGTTTCGAGCGGAAAGGCCATGCCCTGTCCGTTTTCCCGGGCATAGATGGCGATCACATGGCTGATAGGCACGAGAATTTCACGCGCAGTGCCTCCAAAACGTGCCTTGAATTCAATGAACTCGTTGCCCAGCGTCATCGAACTGGTGGCGTCGAATCCAATGTTCAGCACGATCTCGTTATTTTTCACATACTCGCGTGGGACTTGCACGGTGTTGTCCACCGACACGGCCACATAGGGCGTGAAACCGTTGTCGGTGCACCATTCATACAAGGCACGAATCAGGTAAGGACGGGTTGAGGTGGCGTTCGGTGCGTTCATGAATTCGGCCAAGTGCTGATTCCTTTAAATTCGAAGCGGCAGTTACTTGCGCATCACCTTCTCGGAAGGCGTCAATGCTTCAATGTAGGCGGGACGGGAAAAAATACGCTCCGCATACTTGAGCAGGGGGGCTGCATTTTTTGACAGGTCGATACCGTAGTAGTCCAGGCGCCAGAGCAGCGGCGCGATCGCCACATCGAGCATCGAGAAGTTGTCGCCGAGCATGAACTTGTTCTTGAGAAAAATGGGCGCGAGCTGCGTCAGCCGATCGCGGATATGAGCCCGTGATTTTTCAAGCGCTTTTTCGTTTCCCTTGGAAGCACGGGACTCCAGGGCGCTGACATGGACAAACAGCTCTTTTTCGAAATTCAGCAGAAAAAGACGGACCCGTGCCCGATCGACCGGGTCGCCAGGCATGAGTTGCGGGTGCGGAAAACGCTCGTCAATGTATTCGTTGATGATGTTCGACTCGTACAGGATCAGGTCGCGCTCGACCAGGATGGGCACCTGGCCGTAGGGATTCATCACATTGATGTCTTCAGGCTTGTTGTACAGGTCAACATCGCGAATTTCAAAATCCATGCCCTTTTCAAACAACACGAAACGGCAGCGGTGCGAAAAAGGGCAGGTTGTACCTGAATAAAGGACCATCATGATTCGAAACTCCTAAAAGCAAAAGAGTGGAAGGCTAAGATTCAAACCTTAGAACCGTCCACTCCGAAGGTGCCAATATGCGCCAGGGCAGGCCCTAAACGCATTGACCGGCACAAAAACTATTTGACGTCTTTCCAGAACGCCGCGTTGAGGCGCCAGGCCACAAAGCTCAGACCAAGCAAGAACAGCAGCACCCAGACGCCGATGCGGACACGGGTATTTTGTGCTGGCTCTGCCATCCACTGAAGGTAACCCACAAGATCGCCCATGGCCTGGTCATATTGCAATGGGGTCATGGCGCCTGGTGTGACCTGTTCCCAGCCCTTGAAAACGGCAACCTTGTGGCCGTGTTCTTCTTTTTCTTCATACATCGGCTTGCGCACGCCCTGCAGTTCCCACAACACGTGCGGCATGGCCACGTTGGGAAAAGCCAGGTTGTTCCAGCCGGTTGCCTTGGTTTCGTCGCGGTAGAAAGTGCGCATGTACGTGTACAGGTAGTCTGCGCCTGAACCACCCGCGCCGGCACGGGAACGCGCGATGACGGTCAAATCGGGTGGCGTGCCGCCAAACCAGTCCTTGGCCTGTTTCGGATCAATCGCTGCCTTCATGGTTTCACCAACTTTTTCAGTCGTGAACAACAGGTTGTCCTTGATCTGCTGGTCAGTCAGGCCAATGTCTTTCAGGCGGTTGAAGCGCATGAAGGCTGCCGAATGGCAGTTCAGACAGTAGTTGACGAAAAGCTTGGCGCCGTTTTGCAAGGCAGCCATGTCGTTCGTCTTGTTGGGCGCCTTGTCCCAGGCCATGCCGCCTTCGGAGGCCTGCGCACCGGCCAGCAAACCCAGGGAAGTGATCAGTGCAAAAATTATTTTTTTCATGGTGATGACTGCTGGCTCTCAGTGGGCCGCAAAAGTAATGCGATCGGGAACGCGCTTGAAAGTGCCCAGGCGGCTCCACCACGGCATCAACAGGAAGAAACCGAAGTAGAAGAGTGTTCCCACCTGGGAAACGCGCTCTCCGATGGCTGAAGGAGGCTGCACCCCCAGATAGCCCAGGATGAAAAAGTTGATCACGAAAATGCCGTAAAGGTACTTGTTCCAGCTTGGACGATAACGGATAGACCTGACTTCGCTGTTGTCCAGCCATGGGAGGAAGAACAAGATGACCACCGCGCCACCCATAACCACAACGCCCCAGAATTTGGCATCGATCAAGAGCATGGCACCGACCAGTGCCACGGCCGCTCCGACGATGATGAGCTTGAACAAACCGGCGATTTTGGCTTTCAACACACCAAGTACTGCACCGGCCAGCACACAGGCGATCAATGCATACATCATCTCGCTGGTGATGGCACGCAGCATGGAGTAGTAAGGCGTGAAATACCAGACCGGCGCGATGTGCAGCGGCGTTTTCAGGGGATCGGCAGGGATGAAGTTGTTGTACTCCAGGAAATAGCCCCCGAACTCCGGCGCAAAGAAAATGATGGCGCTGAAGATCATCAGGAAAAGACTGACCGCAAAAATGTCATGCACCGTGTAATACGGGTGAAACGGAATGCCGTCCAGCGGATGCCCATTGGCATCACGCGGTGCGTTCGGACCCTTGATCTCGACACCGTCGGGGTTGTTGGAGCCGACTTCATGCAATGCAATGATGTGCGCCACGACCAGGCCCAGCAGCACCAGCGGCACGGCAATCACGTGGAAGGCAAAGAAGCGGTTCAGCGTCGCGTCGCCGACCACATAGTCGCCGCGAATCAGCAGCGCCAGGTCAGGGCCGATGAAGGGAATGGCGGCGAACAGGTTCACGATCACCTGGGCGCCCCAGTAGCTCATCTGGCCCCAGGGAAGCAAGTAACCCATGAAGGCTTCGGCCATCAGCGCCAGGAAAATCGCGCAGCCAAACACCCAGATCAGTTCGCGCGGCTTGCGGTAACTGCCGTAAATCAGGCCACGGAACATGTGAAGATAAACCACGACGAAAAAGGCCGAAGCGCCGGTGGAATGCATGTAGCGGATCAGCCAGCCCCACGGCACGTCGCGCATGATGTATTCCACGGAACCAAAAGCCAATGACGCTTCAGGCTTGTAATTCATCGTCAGGAAAATCCCGGTGACGATCTGAATGACCAGGACCAAAAGGGCCAGCGAGCCGAAGATGTACCAGAAATTGAAATTCTTCGGCGCGTAGTACTCGCTCATGTGCTCTTTGAAGAGCTTGCTGGCTGGAAAACGGTTGTCGACCCACGTCATCGCCTTGTCGGCGAAGGGGGCATCAGGGGAAATTTCTTTGAATACAGCCATGACTGATCCTGGTTCGGTGAGTTTCTTTGGCCTGTGATTGATACAGTGCGTAACGGCAGGGTTTCAAGTGCAGGCAGCAGGGTCTTTTGGTCGGAGGTGGAGGGCCTTCAAGCCTTCTTGTCTTCACCAATCAGCAGCTTCGCATCCGACAGGTACATATGGGGCGGCACTTCGAGGTTGTCGGGGGAAGGCTTGTTTTTGTACACGCGGCCAGCCACGTCGAACGTCGAGCCGTGGCAAGGGCACAGAAAGCCGCCATGCCAGTCGTCAGGCATCGAAGGCTGCGCGCCGGTCTGGAACTTGTCGGAAGGCGAGCAGCCAAGGTGCGGGCAAATGCCCACCACCACCAGAACGTCGGGCTTGATGGAACGGGTTTCGTTGCGCGCGTATTCAGGCGTCCACTCGGGCAGCTTTCGTTGGGAATTGGGGTCGGCCAGCATGCTGTCAACCTGGGGCAGGGTTGCCAGTTGTTCCGGCGTGCGCTTGAAAACCCAGACCGGTTTTCCACGCCATTCGACGGTCATTTTCTCACCCGGTTTCAGGGCAGAAATATCAACCTCTACAGCAGCGCCTGTGGCTTTGGCGCGCTCGGACGGCTGGAAGGTGCTGACAAACGGCACGGCCACGGCGGCAACGCCAGCCCCGCCAACGGCGCAGGTTGCAACGATCCAGTTTCTTTTGTCTTTGTCGACAGGTGCGCCGTGCGGCGCGCCCATTACGGTTGCTTGGGTCATGAAAGTCCTTCAAGAACTGGCTTGAAAAAGGAATAGTGGGGGATCAACCCGCGATTGTAGCGGAGCAGGAAGCCGCATTTGAACGCTTTGCCATGGTTTGAGGTCATCCTGGGCCGTCGCTTTGCGAATGAAGGACGCGCCTGATTTGTTGCAAACAATGCTCACGGGCCGTTCGTGAATGCATGCCAACGCTGCATAATTATTTGCCGGCGGTCTCACGGCGGCGCTGGAACAACAACCACAATGAACTGGAGTAAAACCATGGGAATGATGCAGGAATTCAAGGAATTTGCGGTCAAGGGCAATGTGATGGACCTGGCCGTCGGTGTGATCATTGGCGGGGCTTTTGGCAAAATTGTCGATTCCATCGTCGGCGACCTGATCATGCCGGTGGTCAGCAAGCTGTTTGGCGGGCTCGACTTCTCGAATTACTATGTCGCGTTGGCCGGGCAGGCCGCCGGACTCCCACTGGCCGAGGCGAAGAAGGCGGGCGCCGTCTTCGCCTATGGCAATTTCATCACGGTGGCGCTGAATTTCATCATCCTCGCCTTCATCATCTTCATGATGATCAAGCAGATGAACCGTCTTCGCAAGCCCCGTCCGCTCGCCGCTCCGCTGGCAACGGCAGAGGACATCGTGCTGCTGCGTGAAATCCGCGACAGCTTGAAACGCCAGGCCTGATCCTGCCCTTTCTGCTCGCCGACGGGTCCTAGACTGGTTCGGCAATTGGCAAACTCCACTCGAACGCTGGTTATGCAGCCTGCAGCCGCGCCATCCTGATTGCGGCCCGCAGGCTCGATGCGTCCGCACGGCCGGTGCCGGCAATGTCGAAAGCCGTCCCATGGTCGGGACTGGTGCGCACCAGCGGCAACCCGAGCGTGACATTGACGCCCTGCTCCACCCCCAGGTACTTGACCGGAATCAAGCCTTGGTCGTGGTACATGGCCACCACCACGTCAAACTCGCCAGGCTGGGAGACGGTGTTGCGCGCCCGCATGAACACCGTGTCAGGCGCAAAGGGACCGCGCACGTCCAGGCCTTCGCGCAGGGCGGCCGCAATGGCGGGCGCAATGATCAACTGCTCCTCCGTTCCAAACAGCCCCCCTTCGCCGGCATGCGGATTCAGGCCCGCCACGGCGATGCGCGGTGGCCGACCCAGAGCAGCCTTGAGGGCCTGATGCGCAATCCGCAGCGTTTGCAGCACGTTGTCGAAGGTCACGGCGTCAATCGAATGCCTGAGCGACATGTGGATGCTCACCAGCACCGTCCGGAGCTCCTCGTTGGCCAGCATCATGCGCACCGGGACGTCGCTCACTGCTTTTCCCAAAAACGCGGCGGCTTCGGCCTGCAGCATCTCGGTATGGCCCGGGAAAGAGGCCGTCCCGCCACCGGCGGCTGACAGGGCTTCCTTGTGGATGGGCGCCGTCACCATCGCGGCAGCCTCGCCCGCCAGCACGGCGCGGGCAGCCCAGACGATGCAGTCCGCCGCGGCCCTGCCGGCCAGTCCACTGATCTGTCCGTAGGGCACCAATTCAGGCAGTGCGCATTTTTGCAGCACACCGATGCAGTGCGGCGGGACGGACGGCAAGTCGGCCAGCGAATCGAGTTCGGCGACCGGCAGGGCCGGATTTCCGGATGACAGGGCCACCAGCGCGCAAGCGCGGCGCAGCGTCGGCACGTCCCCGACCACCACGCACCCCCTCAGCTCCTGCGGTGACTCGGCGAAGGCCTTGGCGATGATTTCAGGGCCGATGCCGGCGGCATCGCCCATGGTGATGAGGAAAGGACGGGTTGGCGGGGTCATGCAGGGTTGTCGATCTCGATGAACTGATGGTGAATGCCAAATTGCGCCGCAACATGCGATGCAAGCGCCGGCGCGCCGTACCGCTCGGAGGCATGGTGGCCGCAGGCGATGAAGGCCACGCCCATTTCGCGCGCCAGGTGCGCCTGCGGCTCGGAAATTTCGCCGGTGATGAAGGCATCGGCGCCGGCGGCAATGGCAGGCTCGAAATAGCCTTGCGCCCCGCCACTGCACCACGCTATTTTTTTAATAGCTGTGTGTGCAGGCCCCACCTGCGTGACAGGCCTTTTTAACGTAATTTCAATGTGTTGGGCCAGATGGGTGGCCGTGGCAAAGCTGCCGCCATCGTTTCGCCCGCCCAAAAATCCCAGGTCTTGCTCGCCAAAGTTGCTCTGGGCCGTCAAGCCCAGCCGTTGCCCCAGCTGCGCATTGTTGCCCAGCTCGGGATGGGCATCGAGTGGCAGGTGGTAGGCAAACAGGCTGATGTCGTGGGCCAGCAGCAGCGCCAGGCGCTGCTTCATCCAGCCTGTCACGCGGCCGTCCTGGCCGCGCCAGAACAGGCCATGGTGCACAAAGATGGCGTCAGCCTGCGCGTCAATGGCCGCTTCGATCAGCGCGCGGCTGGCCGTGACCCCGGAAACCATCCGGCGCACCTGTGTTTTGCCTTCCACCTGCAAGCCGTTGGGGCCATAGTCCTTGAAGCGCTCGGGCTGCAGCAGCGCGTCAAACGCCGCCAGCAATGCCTGTCGTGTCGTGGTGTTCATGCCGGGATTGTCTCAGGCCAGGCCGTCCTGCCGGGGGTTCCGGATTTTTTTCCGATGTCACGGCGTTAGAGTGGCTGCGTCCTGCGCCGGGGTATCCGGCATAAAGCACAATACCTGTTCGGTGGCCTGCAGACCGACTGCAGCACCCGAATCCCTTTCCTGTCACGCCAGCCAACTCCTTTTTGACCCATGAAGCGCACCTGGCTCCTGTTTTCGCAGACCGTCACGATTTTGGTGGCGGCTTATTTCGTCGTTGCCACGCTCCAGCCGCAGTGGCTGAACAGGCGCGCCACGATTGGCGGCGTTTCCGTCATCGAAGCGCCCGCCAACAGCCTGCCGCGGGCTGCCGGTTCGGCCAGTGCCATCGGCAGTTTTGCGCCGGCAGCCAAAATAGCGTCGGCGGCCGTGGTCAGCATCAACACCAGCAAGGCGGCCGCCAAAAACCCGCAAATGAACGACCCCTGGTTCCGGTTTTTCTTCGGCGACCAGAACCCGGGCGAAGCACAGGCAGGCCTGGGCAGCGGCGTCATCGTGAGCAGCAGCGGCTACATCCTGACCAATAACCATGTGGTCGAGGGCGCCGATGAAATCGAGGTCGTGCTCAACGACACCCGCAAGACCCGGGCGAAGGTGATCGGCACCGATCCCGACACCGACCTGGCCATCCTCAAGATCGACCTGGACAAGCTGCCCGTGATTGTCCTGGGCAACTCGGACGATCTCCAGGTGGGCGACCCGGTGCTGGCCATCGGCAATCCGTTTGGCGTGGGCCAGACCGTCACCGGCGGCATCGTCAGCGCCCTGGGCCGTAACCAGCTGGGCATCAACACCTTCGAAAACTTCATCCAAACCGATGCAGCGATCAACCCCGGCAATTCCGGCGGTGCGCTGGTCGATGTCAATGGCAACCTGCTGGGCATCAACACCGCCATCTATTCACGCTCGGGTGGCTCCATGGGCATCGGCTTTGCCATTCCGGTGTCCACGGCCAAGCAGGTGCTGGAAAGCATCGTCACCGAAGGCCAGGTGACCCGGGGCTGGATAGGCGTTGAGCCGCAGGAACTCAATGCCGAACTGATCGATGCCTTCAAGCTCAAGCCCGAAGCGGCCAAGGCCGGCGGCGTGATCATCACGGGCGTGTTGCAGAACGGGCCCGCCGCCCAGGGCGGCATCCGGCCGGGCGACGTGATCATGGCCGTCGATGGCCATGCGGTGCGCAATGTCAGCCAGTTGCTGACGGCGGTTGCTGCTCTCAAGCCTGGCACACCGGCACCGCTCAAGGTGCTGCGAGGGGACGGCCCGGTGGATATTTCGGTGACTCCAGCCCAGCGCCAGCGGCCCAGGATGCAGCGCTGAAGGCAGCCAACGGGGTGATGGGTGTTCCCGGCTTGGGGCCAGGCGCATGTCCTGAACCCATCGTCAGTTACGTCTAAATCAATGGCAGCAGGCTGTTGTCGGTACTGCGCAAATGGCTGAATTCGCTTGGAAACACCACTGTTTTCAGGATTTGGCGACTTCCGTGTCGGTGTCCGGCGCCTTGGTGCTCTTGAGGAACATCTGGGCAGCCAGGATGCCGACCTCGTAAAGACCGCCCACCACCGCCAGCAGCATGATCATCGAGCCCGCATCGGGCGGCGTGACCAATGCAGTGCCGATGGCGGCCGCCACCCAGAAATAGCCCCGGTATTCGCGCAGTTGGGCGACGGTCAGCACACCCATGCGCACCAGCAAAATGACCGCGATCGGCACCTCGAAAGCCAGCCCGAACGCCAGGAACATGCCGAGCACAAAGTTCAGGTATTCCTCGATGTCCGGGGCGGCCGTGATCGACTTCGGCGCAAAGCTCTGGATGAACTTGAACACCTGCCCGAACACCACATAGTACGAAAACGCCACGCCGATGAAAAACAGCAACGTGCTGGACACCACCAGCGGCATCACCAGCTTTTTTTCGTGCGAATACAGGCCGGGCGCCACGAAAGCCCACACCTGGTAGAGCACCACGGGCAGCGCGACCATGAAGGCCGCCATGAAGAGAATCTTGATCGGCACGACAAACGGCGAGACGACGTTGGTGGCGATCAGGGTCGCGCCCTTGGGCAGGCTGGCCACCAGCGGCGCGGCCATCAGGTCATACAGGGCGCCCGGTCCCGGAAACAGCGCCAGGATGCCTGCCGCAATGCCAATGGCGATCACCGCCTTGATCATCCGGTCGCGCAACTCCATGAGATGCTGCACGAAAGGCTGCTCGGTGCCTGCGAGCTCGTCGGGCTTGTCGCCGCCGGTGGTGTGGGGATCGCTCATGGAGAAAATTTGCGCCGTGTGAGTTGCGCCGGTCTGCACGCAAAAAAAATTCAGGGAAATGCTTCAGGCCTTGCGGCTGGGCTGCGGACGAAAACGAGCCACCCGGGCCGCGCCGGACTGGGCCTTGGTGCGAACGCCCGAGCGGGCCTTGAACCATTGCGGTGTGGCACCGCGCTTGAGCCGCCACTTCTTTTGCGGATGCCGGTATTCGGGAAACACCTCGAAGCCCGGCAAGCTGTCGGACGAAGTGGAAGTGGCGCTTGTGGTGTCGGACCATGATTTTTCAAAATCACTGGCACCGGTGCGCATCGAGCTTTCCACGTCGCGGGCCGCGTCCTGGACGGTTTCCTTCATTTTCCGGAATTCGTCCAGATCCATCGAACGGTTCACTTCCTGCTTGACATCGTTGACATAGCGCTGCGCCTTGCCCAGCAAGGTGCCCACGGTGCGCGCCAGACGCGGCAGCTTTTCAGGCCCGATGACGATCAGCGCGACCGCGCCGATCAGGGCAATTTTGGAAATGCCAAGGTCAATCACGGCAGTTCAGTCCAGAAAAGCATCCAGCACACAGCGAGAACGGCTTGGGCGTGCATCAGGGCTTTTGCCGGGCTTCGACGTCAATCGTGTTGCGCTCGGACGTGGCCTTGGCCTGGGCATTGGTCACCTGGCTGGCGGGAACCACCGGCTTTTCATCTTCGGGCAGCTGGCTGCCATCCTTCATGCCGTCCTTGAACCCTTTGACGGCGCCGCCCAGGTCGCTGCCCATGTTCCGAAGTTTTTTGGTGCCAAACACCATCACCACGATCAACAGCACGATCAACCAGTGCCATATCGAAAATCCACCCATAGTCATCTCCTAATTCTGAAAACAGTCGAATGACTGCCATGTTTGCGATAAAGCCTGATTCTAAGGGCCCCATGTGACAGCACCTATGACCCTGCCAACCTGCAGGGTAGTTAGAAACCCGGGCTTTTCGGCATCCCTGCCCATTGCCGCGACGTGGTCTCAGCCCTTGCGCCACGGCCGCGCACCGCCAATGACATGCATGTGCAGATGATGCACTTCCTGGCCACCCTCTTCGCCGGTGTTGATGACGGTCCGAAATCCACCGGCTGGGTAAGGATTGCAACCCTGCTCCATGGCCAGTCGAGGCGCCAGCACCATCATGCGGCCCAGCAAGCCGGCATGCTCCGGACCGAGCTGCGCCATTGACGGAACATGCGCCTTGGGAATCATCAGGAAGTGCACCGGCGCCCAGGGATGGATGTCGTGAAAAGCGAACAGCTCGTCGTCTTCATACACCTTGCGGCTGGGAATGGTGCCAGCCGCTATCTTGCAGAAGAGGCAATTTTCAGCATGGCTCATGCGGACTCCACGGCACGGCTGGCGTTCATGCGGACCATGCCCTTGACGATGCGGTACAGGAACCAGATCGAAATCAGGCCCCAGGCAATCCAGCCGGGCACGATGAACAGCAACCACAGCCAGGAGGTCAGCAGGTACAGCACGCCGGCCCAGATCACGGAACGGATCCGCCAGCTGAAGTGCGAGGCCTGCCAGGTGTTGGCCGCGTCGCCGCGCTTGACCAGGTCGATGACCAGCGCCACGACCAGCAGGGCAATGGACACCTGGGCGCCCGGCAAGACGGCGGCCACCGCCACCACCAGGTGCAGCAGGTAGCTGACCCAGCCCCAGGTTTTCAGCCCTTCGTCAGGCTCAATCGTCACAATGTCGTCGCGCATGGGTAGCTTCCTTTGTCAGTCGTTGGTGGCTTCACGGTGCTGCGCCTTGCGCAGTGCCTTTTCCTCGATGCCGCTGGTGCCTTCGCGGCGCTCCAGTTCGGCCAGCACCTCGGCGGGGCGCAGGTTGTAATGCGCCAGTGCAATCAGCGAATGAAACCACAGGTCGGCCACTTCGCCTACCAGCTTGGCCTTCAGTTCCGGGGTTGCACCGCCGTGGTCGATGTCCTTGGCGGCCATCACGGTTTCGGTGGCCTCCTCGCCGATTTTTTTCAGGAACGCATCGGGGCCTTTGTGGAGCAGGCGTGCCACATAGCTGGTGGACGGGTCGCCGCCTTGCGCGGGCTTGCGGCTCTCGATGGTGGACGCCAGGCGCTCAAGGGTGTCGTTGGAATTCAGGGTGTGCATTGCAGGCTATTTATAGATGCTGGCGGGGTCTTTCAAGACCGGTTCGGTCGCGACCCACTGGCCATGTTGGTAAAGGCTGAAAAAGCAGCTGTGCCGGCCGGTGTGGCAGGCGATACCCGGCTGACCTGGCGCATGGCCTAGCTGGGTGATTTTGAGCAGCACCACGTCGCTGTCGCAATCCAGACGGATTTCATGCACGACCTGGAAGTGCCCGGATTCCTCGCCCTTGTGCCACAGGCGGCCACGCGAGCGGCTGAAATACACCGCCTGGCCCAACTCGGCGGTTTTTTCGAGCGCCTCGCGGTTCATCCAGGCAAACATCAGCACGTCGCCGCTGCCGGCTTCCTGCGCAATGACGGGCACCAGGCCCTTGTCGTCCCAACGGACCGTGTCTAACCAATTCATGAGGGTATTGTCGGCGATTGTGACGGACGTTCCTGAGGCAGCCGCCGTGTCGTTGCGGCGCATGCCGGTACTATGAATTCAATAGCTGTAAACGCCCGCTCCTCAAGCGCAAACAGCCTGAAATGCTTGAAATTCAGAGCCGGACCGGAATTCCACGGCTGGCCATGTGGCGTTTGGCCTGCCCTACCGTGAATTCGCCGTAGTGAAAGATGCTGGCGGCCAGCACCGCATCGGCGCCGCCCTGTTGCACGCCGTCGGCCAGGTGGTCGAGGGTGCCGACACCGCCCGAAGCGATCACCGGCACGCTGACGGCGTCGCTCACGGCGCGCGTCAGTTCGAGGTCGAAGCCCGACTTGGTGCCGTCGCGGTTCATGCTGGTCAGCAGGATTTCGCCCGCGCCGCGCTGGGCCATTTCCACGGCCCAGGCCACGGCGTCCAGCCCGGTGTTCTTGCGCCCGCCATGGCTGTACACGTCCCAGCCCGGGCCGCGCAACTGTGCGTCTTCGTCGCTGCGGCGCTTGGCATCAATCGCCACGACGATGCACTGGGCGCCGTACTTGGCCGAGGCGTCGGTGAGGCCCTGCGGATTGGCCCGCGCCGCCGAGTTCAAACGGGACTTGCCGGCGCCGGCGTTGCGCAGCCGCCGCACGTCCTCGACGGTGCGCACCCCGCCGCCCACCGTCAGCGGGATGAACACCTGCGAGGCCACGGCCTCGATGATGTGCAGGATCAGGTCGCGCCCGTCGCTGGTCGCGGTGATGTCGAGAAAAGTGAGTTCGTCAGCACCCTGCTCGTTGTAGCGCGCGGCAATTTCCACCGGATCGCCCGCATCGCGCAACTCGACGAAATTGACGCCCTTCAC
>JBBSRS010000012.1:0-17393 GCA_038242795.1 Burkholderiales bacterium | reverse complement strand
GGTTGTGCCGCCTTCCGCACCGAAGTGCACGACACCTCATTGGCCGACATGGCCACCGTGGCGCAGGTTTTGAGTTGCGCTGACTTTTCTGCTGGGCTGTCGGCGCCAGTCGCCCGAGCGGTATGACCGCACCGCGCATTTGCACCGCCGAGCAGATGCCCGGCACGACCGCGCAAGACGCATATGTGTCTGTTGTCGTGGTTGGTGGCGGCGCCTGCGGCCTCACAGCTGCACTGATGCTGCACGATGCCGATGTGGACTGCGCGGTGCTGGAACGTGATGCCGCACCCACCGGCTCGACCGCGCTGTCTTCTGGTTTTATTCCTGCGCCCGGCACACTGGTGCAACGCGCGGCAGGCATTGAAGACAGCCCGGCACAGTTTGCGGCAGACATCACCGCTAAAGCGAAGGGCAGGGCGGCCCCGCATCTGGTGGACGCCTACGCCCAGGCGATCGGCCCCGCCCTGGATGCCTTGCAAGAGCGCCACGGTCTGCAATGGCAAGTGCTTGACGGCTTTGTCTACCCCGGCCACAGCGCGCTGCGCATGCACGCCACGCCCGAAAAAACCGGCGCGGGCTTCATGGGCCGCCTGGCCAACGCCTTGGCGGCAGCCGATGTGCCACTGGTGCTCAATGCCACCGTGCGCGAGTTGTGGGTCAATGCCGGACAACGTGTGATTGGCGTTGGCTACGAGCCACCGGGTGGCGCGATGCACTACCTGTCGTGCGACGCGGTCATCCTCGCCTGCAACGGCTTTGGCGGCAATGCGGCCATGGTGCAGGAACTGCTGCCCGAGATGCGCGATGCGCTGTTTGCCGGCCACACCGGCAACGACGGCAGCGCCATCGTCTGGGGTCAGGCACTGGGCGCGCGCTTGGCCGATCTGGGCGGCTACCAGGGCCATGGCTCATGGGCCATCCCGCAAGGTGCCTTGATCTCGTGGGCGCTGATGATGGAAGGCGGCATTCAGGTGAACGGCCTCGGCGAGCGTTTTCACGATGAAACACTGGGCTATTCCGAAGCGTCGGTACAGGTGCTGGCCCAGCCCGGCGGCGTGGCCTGGAACGTGTTTGACGAACCCGTTCTGGCACTGGCGCGCGGTTTTCCGGACTTTGTCGGGGCTGAAGCCGCTGGGGCGGTCAAGCGCTGCGACAGCGTGCAGGCGCTGGCTGCTGTCATCGGCTGTGATGCATCAAAATTGATAGCTACTCTCGCAGACACAGCAAGCGCTGGAAGCCAAAAAGACGATATAAAGCGTATGTTCACCCGGCATTTGCAAGCCCCCTTTTACGCCATCAAGGTCACCGGCGCACTGTTTCACACCCAGGGCGGGCTCGACATTGACGGCCAATGCCGCGTGCTGGACGCGCACGGCCAGCCGTTTCCCAACCTGCTTGCCGCGGGTGGCGCGGCGCGCGGTGTATCGGGCGACGCTGTCTGGGGATACCTGTCTGGCAACGGGCTGCTGAGTGCCATGGCCGGGGGGTACATCGCCGCGCACACAGCGGCCCGACTCATCGCCCCTTCGGGAAATTTTTCCAAATCTTCGCTCTGAGCCTGCGGCCAATCGCAGGGCAGGGCACTTCAACACCATCGCCATGAACACACCCTCCCCATTCGCCCAGCGTCTGGCTGCTCCGAAAATCATCCTGGCTCCCGGCGTGTACGACGCCCTGAGCGCCCTCGTGGCCGAGCAGGCCGGGTTTGAGGCGCTGTACCTCTCAGGCGCCTCCATTGCCTACACGCACCTGGGCCGCTCCGATGTTGGCCTGACCACCTACTCCGAAGTCGAAGCCACCCTGGCCTGCATCACCGAACGGGTGCGCACGCCCGTCATCGTCGATGCCGACACCGGCTTTGGCAACGCGCTCAACACCCAGCGCACCGTGCGCGGATTCGAGCGCGCGGGCGCGGCCATGGTGCAGATCGAGGACCAGGGCTTTCCGAAGCGCTGCGGCCATCTCGACGGAAAAACCGTGGTGCCCGTGGGCGAAATGTGCGGCAAGCTCAGGGCCGCCGTGGATGCGCGCCACAACGCGAGCACCCTGATCCTCGCCCGCACCGACGCACTGGCCGTCGAAGGAATCGAAGCCGCATTTGATCGCGCCGAAGCCTACCTGGCTTGCGGTGTGGATGCGCTGTTCATCGAAGCCCTGCGCACGCCCGAGCAAATGGATGCAGCGTGCCAGCGCTTTGCCCACCGCATCCCGCTGCTGGCCAACATGGTCGAGGGCGGCAAAACCCCGGTACAAAGCGCAAAAGAGCTCCAGCAACGCGGCTTTCGCATCGCCATCTTCCCCGGCGGCACCGCCCGCGCCGTGGCGCACACCTTGCAGATCTACTACGCCAGCCTGAACACCCACCAGACCACCGCGCCTTTCAAGGACCGGATGCTGGATTTTGACGGCCTTAATGCCCTGATCGGCACACCTGAATTGATGGATCAAGGCCGGCGTTACGAGTCAGCCTGATATTGCTTCTGGCAACGCTGGGTTTTTTCAGATAGCAGGTTTTGCCAAAGATAAGTGGCCAGCCCTGTCGCATACCAAGCCAGCTCGATAAACAGCCTGTAAAAAAAATATCAGTTTTGAAATTTTGTTTGTGGCATTCCTGAAATCTGAGGACTATTCAATTCATCTGTGTTGCGCAATTAAGTTTCTGATGTTCCATTTTTATGGCCGTTTGTCAGGAATTTAGCGACTCAAAAATGAATTTGGTTTATAGCAATGAGTTTTGAAAAGTCAGTCAAAAGCTTTTAAACAAGTGATCAAAGTGGCACAATACCAATTGTTTCTGAAGGTCCTTCCTTGCCACAGTCGCATCCGCTAATCGGTTCAGCCGTGTTGCGGAAGGTTAATCAACCAGCTTTAACCAGCTTATGTTTCCCCAAGGGAAACGGAGGTCAGCGGATATGAGTTCAAACTCGCAGTCACCTGCGTCTGTCTACACAGCCTATGAAGGCAACACCTATCTTTTTGGCGGCAATGCGCCTTATGTCGAAGAGATGTATGAAAACTACCTTGCCAATCCGGGAAGCGTGACCGACAGCTGGCGCGAGTATTTCGACGCCCTTCAGCATGTCGCCGCAACCGATGGCAGCAATGCCAAGGACGTTCCCCACTTGCCGGTGGTCAATGCCTTTGCCGAGCGCGCCAAGCAAGGTCAAACCAAGGTGGTGGTGGCCAGCGGTGCAGACTCTGAAATGGGCCGCAAGCGCACTGCCGTTCAGCAGCTGATCGCAGCCTACCGCAACGTCGGTGCGCGCTGGGCTGATCTGGATCCTCTTAAACGCGCCGAGCGTGACAACATTCCCGAGCTGGACCCGGCTTTTTACGGTTTCACCGATGCCGACCAGGAGATTGTGTTCAACACCAGCAACACCTTCTTCGGCACGGAAACCATGAGCCTGCGCGAGTTGCTCAATGCACTGCGCGAAACCTATTGCGGCACGATCGGCGCCGAATACATGTACGCCACCGACCAGAACCAGAAGCGCTGGTGGCAGCAAAAGCTTGAAAGCATTCGCAGCAAACCCAATCTGTCCAAGGAAAAGAAGCTTCATTTGCTGGACCGTCTGTCGGCGGCCGAAGGTCTTGAGCGCTTTCTGCACACCAAGTACGTGGGCCAGAAGCGTTTCTCGCTCGAAGGCGGCGAAAGCTTCATTGCCAGCATGGACGAGTTGATCCAGCGCGGCGGCGAAATCGGCGTGCAGGAAATCGTCATTGGCATGGCGCACCGGGGTCGCCTGAATGTGCTGGTCAACTCGCTGGGCAAAGTTCCGGCCAACCTGTTTGCCGAATTCGACCACACCGCGCCGGAAGACCTGCCCAGCGGCGACGTGAAGTACCACCAGGGTTTCAGCTCCGACGTGACGACGCCTGGCGGTCCGGTTCACCTGTCGCTGGCGTTCAATCCATCGCACCTTGAAATCGTCAACCCGGTGGTCGAAGGCTCTGTTCGTGCCCGCATGGACCGCCGTGCCGACCCCAAAGGTCTTCAGGTGCTGCCCGTGCTGGTCCATGGCGATGCGGCGTTTGCCGGGCAGGGCGTGGTCATGGAAACACTGGCCCTGGCTGAAACCCGTGGCTACTCCACGGGCGGCACGGTGCACCTGGTCATCAACAACCAGATCGGCTTCACCACCAGCGATCCGCGCGACAGCCGTTCCACTCTGTATTGCACCGACGTTGTCAAGATGATTGAAGCGCCTGTGCTGCACGTGAATGGCGATGACCCGGAGGCTGTGGTGCTGGCTACACAGCTGGCGCTTGAGTTCCGCATGGAATTTCAGAAAGATGTGGTGGTTGACATCATCTGCTTTCGCAAACTGGGCCACAACGAGCAGGACACCCCGGCGCTGACCCAGCCGCTGATGTACAAAAAGATTGCCCAGCACCCCGGCACGCGCCGCCTCTACGCCGACAAACTGACGGCGCAAGGCTTTGGCGAAACGCTGGGCGACGACATGGTCAAGGCCACGCGCGCGGCGCTGGACGCCGGCAAGAGCACGTTTGACCCGGTCCTGACCAACTTCAAGAGCAAGTACGCCGTGGACTGGAGCCCCTTCGTCGGCAAGAAGTGGACCGATGCAGGCGACACGGCCATCCCGATGGCCGAATGGAGACGTCTGGCCACCAGGATCACGACCATTCCTGAAACCGTCACGCCGCACAACCTGGTCAAGAAAGTTTATGACGACCGCGCTGCCATGGGGCGCGGCGACATTCCGGTGGACTGGGGCATGGGCGAGCACATGGCTTTTGCATCCCTGGTGGCCAGTGGCTACCCGGTGCGCCTGTCGGGCGAGGATTGCGGGCGCGGAACCTTCACGCACCGCCATTCCGTCATTCATGACCAGAGCCGTGAAAAGTGGGATACCGGCACCTACGTGCCCTTGCAAAACGTGGCCGACAACCAGGCGCCGTTTGTTGTCATCGATTCCATCCTCTCGGAAGAAGCGGTGCTGGCCTTTGAGTATGGCTACGCGTCCAACGATCCCAGCACCATGGTGATCTGGGAGGCGCAGTTTGGCGACTTCGCCAATGGCGCGCAAGTGGTGATTGACCAGTTCATTGCGTCCGGCGAAGTCAAATGGGGCCGTGTCAACGGCATCACCCTGATGCTGCCGCACGGCTACGAAGGCCAGGGCCCGGAGCACAGCTCGGCGCGTCTGGAGCGTTTCATGCAATTGTCGGCCGATGCCAACATGCAGGTGGTTCAGCCGACCACAGCCAGCCAGATTTTCCATGTGTTGCGCCGCCAGATGGTGCGCAACCTGCGCAAGCCGCTGATCATCATGACGCCGAAGTCACTGTTGCGTAACAAGGACGCGACCTCTCCACTGTCCGAGTTCACCAAGGGTGCCTTCCAGACGGTCATTCCTGAAAATAAGGAAGATGTCATCAAACGGGCCGACAGGGTCAAGCGCGTCATTGCGTGCTCGGGCAAGGTCTATTACGACCTGGTCAAGAAGCGTGAGGAAAAAGGTTTTGACGATGCCGTGATCCTGCGTGTCGAGCAGTTGTATCCTTTCCCGCACAAGGCTTTTGCTGCCGAGTTGAAAAAGTACCCCAATGCCACCGACGTCGTCTGGTGCCAGGACGAGCCACAAAATCAGGGCGCCTGGTTCTTCGTACAGCACTACATCCATGAGAACATGCTTGACGGCCAAAAGCTGGGCTATTCGGGACGCGCTGCGTCGGCTTCTCCAGCCGTCGGTTATTCGCATCTGCATCAGGAACAGCAAAAGGCGCTGGTGGATGGCGCATTTTCCAAGTTGAAGGGTTTTATCCTGACCAAATAAAGGTCACGCTATTTCCTGAAATACAAGAAAACACTCGAAAGAACCAAAATGGCAATCGTAGAAATCAAAGTTCCCCAGCTGTCCGAGTCTGTGGCCGAAGCCACCATGCTGCAATGGAAAAAGAAGGTCGGCGACGCAATCGCGATTGACGAAATCCTGATTGAAATTGAAACCGACAAGGTCGTTCTTGAGGTTCCCGCGCCTTCAGCCGGCATACTGGTTGAACTCGTGGTGGCCGATGGCGGCACGGTGGTGTCAGACCAGGTGATTGCAAGAATCGATACCGAAGGCAAGGCGGGCACGGTTGCACCTGCACCTGCTGCGGCAGCACCGTCAGTGACTACGGCTTCTGTGCCCTCATCGGCACCGGCCGCATCAACCGCCGGTTCCATGGCGGGCGTTCCCATGCCCTCCGCTGCCAAGTTGATGGCAGACAACAGCCTGGCGGCCGGCACTGTGCCGGGCACAGGCAAGGACGGCCGTGTCACCAAGGGTGATGTTCTCGGAGCGACCGCTGCAGGAGCTCCTAAAACAGTAGCTGCCAATGCAATACCGACGGGTGCACCGACCGTTTCTTTGCCTAAAGTTGCATCGCCTGTCAAAGCTGCCGACCTGGGTGACCGACCTGAGCAACGGGTTCCCATGAGCCGCCTGCGCGCCCGTATTGCCGAGCGTCTTTTGCAGTCGCAGTCGACCAATGCCATTTTGACCACCTTCAACGAAGTCAACATGGCGCCGGTGATGGAAATGCGCAAGAAGTTCCAGGATGCCTTCAGCAAGGAGCATGGCGTCAAGATCGGCTTCATGAGCTTTTTCGTCAAGGCGGCCGTCCATGCGCTCAAGAAGTTCCCGATGATCAACGCATCGGTCGATGGCAATGACATCGTTTACCACGGCTACTTTGACATTGGCATTGCGGTAGGCTCGCCCCGTGGCCTGGTCGTGCCCATCCTGCGCAACGCAGACCAGATGAGCTTTGCCGAAATCGAGAAAAAAATCGCCGAATACGGCCAGAAAGCCAAGGACGGCAAATTGGGCATCGAAGAGATGACCGGCGGCACGTTCTCGATTTCCAATGGCGGCACGTTCGGCTCCATGCTTTCCACGCCGATCATCAACCCGCCGCAGTCCGCCATTCTTGGCGTGCATGCCACCAAGGACCGTGCGGTTGTCGAAAACGGCCAGATCGTGATTCGTCCCATGAATTACCTCGCCATGAGCTACGACCACCGCATCATTGACGGCCGAGAGGCCGTGCTGGGCCTGGTCGCCATGAAAGAGGCGCTGGAAGATCCTGCCCGCCTGCTGTTCGATATCTAAACCCTGTTGGAGCAGGGGCCACCAGCCCTGCGGCTGCGCGCCCCTGCCCCCTATTTACTGGAAAAGCACATGTCCAAACAATTTGACGTGATCGTCATTGGCGGCGGTCCCGGTGGCTACATTGCGGCCATTCGCGCCTCACAGCTGGGTTTTAACGTTGCCTGCATCGACGAATGGAAAAATGCCAAGGGCGGCCCGGCGCTGGGTGGAACCTGCACCAACACGGGCTGCATTCCCTCCAAAGCGTTGCTGCAATCTTCGGAGTATTTCGAGCATGCGGGCCATCACTTTGCCGACCATGGCATTGAGGTCAAGGGCCTGGGTCTCGATGTGGGCAAGATGATCGGTCGCAAGGACACGGTCGTCAAGCAAAACAACGATGGCATCATTTACCTGTTCAAAAAGAACAAGGTCACTTTTTTCCATGGTCGCGGCTCTTTTGCCGCTGCCAAGGATGGCGCTTACGACATCACGGTTACCGGCGCCACACAAGAAACCATCACGGGCAAGCACATCATTGTGGCGACCGGCTCCAATGCCCGGGCCCTGCCAGGCGTGCCTTTCGACGAGGTCAACATTCTGTCGAATGACGGTGCCTTGCGCATCGGTGCGGTTCCCCAGAAACTGGGTGTCATCGGTTCGGGTGTGATTGGCCTGGAAATGGGATCGGTCTGGCGTCGTGTGGGTGCCGATGTGACAATTCTGGAGGGGTTGCCGACCTTCCTGGGTGCGGTGGACCAGCAGGTTGCCAAAGAAGCGCACAAGGCTTTCACCAAGCAAGGCCTGAAAATCGAGCTGGGCGTGAAAGTTGGCGAGATCAAGAACGGCGATAACGGCGTGTCCATCGCCTACGCCAACGCCAAAGGCGAAGCGCAGACGCTGGAGGTTGACAAGCTCATCATTTCCATCGGCCGCACGGCCAACACCATCGGCCTGAACCCGCAAGCCGTGGGTTTGGGTCTGGATGATCGCGGCGCGATCGTGGTGGACGGCGACTGCAAGACCAATTTGCCCAACGTCTGGGCCGTGGGTGACGTCGTGCGCGGCCCGATGCTGGCGCACAAGGCCGAAGAAGAAGGCGTGGCGGTTGCCGAGCGCATTGCCGGTCAGCATGGCCATGTCAACTTCAACACCATTCCCTGGGTGATCTACACCAGTCCCGAGATTGCCTGGGTCGGCCAGACAGAGGAACAGCTGAAGGCAGAGGGGCGTGCTTACAAGTCCGGCACTTTCCCTTTCATGGCCAATGGCCGGGCCAGGGCCCTTGGCGACACCACCGGCATGGTCAAGATGCTGGCAGATGCCGCCAGCGACGAAATCCTGGGGGTCCACATTGTCGGACCCATGGCCAGCGAATTGATCGCCGAGTGCGTCGTGGCCATGGAGTTCCGCGCCAGCAGTGAAGACATCGCCCGCATCTGCCATGCCCATCCTTCGCTGAGCGAAGCGACCAAGGAAGCAGCGCTTGCTGTTGACAAGCGCACGCTCAATTTTTAAGGGCGCTGTGCAGTGTTAAACCCGGTTCGATCAGCATACGACGCTGAACTCACTGCACGGGGGTACGCAAGTGACCCTGCGCAGCTGCTTGCGATTGATGCGCTGGAGCGTTGTGCCACAGAGTGGGCAGCTTACAAAGGGCAAAGGTCAAATGCGTTCAAGAAGCTGATCAATCGTCCGCCCATTCCACGCGGTGTCTACATGTACGGAGGCGTGGGGCGCGGCAAAAGTTTTTTGATGGACTGTTTTTTCAATGCAGTCCCGCTCAAGCGAAAGGTACGGCTTCATTTCCATGAATTCATGCGTGAAGTTCATCGGGAGTTGCTGGATCTGCAGGGCACACCCAATCCCCTCGATGCACTGGGAAAGCGGATTGCGAAGCGGTTCAGACTGATCTGCTTTGACGAGTTTCATGTGGCCGACATCACCGATGCCATGATCCTTCATCGCATGCTCGTGGCACTTTTTGACAATGGCGTGGGGTTCGTGACGACTTCGAATTTCCACCCCGACACGCTGTATCCCAACGGATTGCATCGCGATCGCATTCTTCCGGCCATTGAGCTGTTGAAGACACATATGCAGGTGATCAATGTCGACAACGGGACTGACTATCGCCGCCGCACGCTGGAACAGGCCAGGCTCTATCACTCACCGCTGGGCCCCGAAGCCGATGCTGAAATGACGGAAACCTTCAACCGGCTGGCTGCCTCACAGGATGAAAATCCGGTGCTTCAGATCGAATCCAGACAGATCCTGGCAAGGCGAAAAGCAGGCGGGGTGGTGTGGTTTGACTTCAAGTCTTTGTGCGGGGGGCCGCGTTCGCAGAATGACTACCTTGAAATCGCCACCCAGTTCCATACGGTTTTGCTCAGTGACGTGCCTCACATGCCGGTCCGGATGGCGTCGGAAGCCCGGCGTTTTACCTGGCTGGTGGATGTACTGTACGACCGTCGGGTAAAACTCATTTTATCTGCCGCTGTCCCACCTGAAGCTTTGTACACCGAAGGTCCCCTGGTGCATGAATTTCCTCGGACTGTTTCGCGGCTCAATGAAATGCAGTCCATGGAATTTCTGGCTCTGGAGCACAGAACAGTGGACACCACCTTGACATGAAATCTTTCGTCCTTGGATTTTTGCTGTTTTCGCTGGGCAGTTTTGCATCATCCCAAATCGGTCCTGTGAACGTGAACGCTGCCGATATCGACGCGCAGAGAGGCGCCATTGCCGCCGAGCGGAACAGGCTGGAAGCTGGTTTCCTGAGCGAAGATGCTGTCTGCCACAAAAAGTTCGCTGTCAACAGTTGTCTTGAGGGTGTCAATGCCCGGCGCAGTGCCGTCATGGCAGACCTGAAACGGCAGGAAATCATGCTCAATGACGCGCAGCGAAAAAGCAAGGCTGAGCAGCAAATTCGCAAAACCCGGGAAAAGTCTTCCCCTGAAAACTTGAAGCAAGACAGCGACCGCCGAACCCAGTCTGTCGAAGATTTTCGTGGCCGCCAAGAGCGCGAACAACAAAATGCACAGCGCCAAAATGCTGCTGTGGCGAATGAAGCGTCGGCCCGCGACGCCAACGCGGCGCGACTTGCAAATCACGAGAAAAAAAATCAGGCGCGTGCCGAAAAACAATCGACAGGCATTGAAGAAGCAAGAAAATTCAACGAACGTCAGATTCAAGCGCAGGAGCGTCGCGCCCAGCACGATGCCGATCAGGGAAAACGGACGAAACCTGCCTCGAAATCGTTACCGCTGCCCCAGTAGCCGCGGCGGCTTAATCCAGCGACTCAAACTTGACAACCACCAGCGAGAGATTGTCACCCACGCCTCTTGCGCGCTTGCGTGCTTTTTGAATCAGGAATTCGGTCCCCTCGCGTGGCGAGAGCATTGACAAGGCAGACCCCATTTCACTGGTGTTGAAGTAATGCCAGACGCCGTCACTGCAAGCCATCAGCACATCATCAGGCTTAAGTTTTGGGATGTAATGCTGGGCAATCGGTGGCGCGTCTTCAGCCCCCAGGCACCCCATGAGAATATTTGACTGCGGATGGTTGGTTGCTTCTTCTTCACTGATCTCGCCCTTGTCCACAAGCGTTTGAACATAGGAATGGTCTGTCGTTTTGTAAACCAGCTTGCTGCCATGGTAGTGGTAAATCCGTGAATCCCCGGTGTGCACCCAATGGCATTCGCCGTTCGGATTGATCAGGAATGCCGCCAGCGTACTGTGGGGTTCCTGTTCCGAGGAAATCGCGGTCAGCTTGATGACAATATGGGCTTCCTCGACCATCTGCCTGAGCATCGATGGGCCGTCGTCAGTGTCAGGTGAATAGCGGTCAAACAGCTGCTTGGCGGTCAGCATCACCTGGTCGGATGCCTTGCGACCGCCGCTGCGACCCCCCATCCCATCGGCAACAATGCCCAAAATACATTCCGGGATGCGGTGATGGCTCAACAAGCTGACCTGGTCTTGCTGGTAGTCACGGTCTCCCTTGTGGATACCTGTAGACGCTGTGATGCGATAACTTTTGGTCATGGTGGGGGGTGGCAGCTTCGATGTTTCGCGTGGTTTTCGGTTGTTTCTGTTAACAACGGCAATCAACGTATTATCAAGCGGCGTAAACGGAAAAATTCATTGATCCTAAATCATTCCTCTCCCCAGCGGCTGCTGATACAGCTCAAGATCGAACATGCGGACCTGAACGCACTGGCAGACAAAGCAGTGCATGCGCCGCACATCGACGAGTTGCTCATCAAGCGGTTGAAAAAACGCCGGCTTCAGCTTCGTGACCGCATCTCACGGCTAGAAGCTGCCTTGACGCCGCCCGAGCCCGCCTGATGAATCTTGTATCCGAGGTGGACCAGGCATTTTCGCCCGATGGTGTTTTGTCGCGGACGACACAGCATTTCGTTCCCCGCAGCGGGCAAAAAGAGATGGCCCTGGCCGTATCGCATGCCATTGAGGGCGGGTATCCGCTCGTCGTTGAGGCCAGCACCGGCGTCGGCAAGACGTTCTCGTACCTGGTGCCGGCTCTGCTGAGCGGTGAGCGGATACTTTTGTCCACTGCAACCAAGGCCTTGCAGGACCAACTGTTTGGACGCGATTTGCCTCGTCTGGTGGAAGCCCTCGAATTGCCGGTGAAGACTGCATTGCTCAAGGGACGCGGCAGCTACCTGTGTCTTCATCGAATGGAGATGGCCCGGCAGGAACGATTTCTGCCCGAGGGGGTATCGTTACGCTCGCTTGCACGGGTGGAAGAGTGGTCGCAGGTCACACGAACAGGTGATCTGGCGGAGCTTCCGGGCCTCGACGAGCGTTCGGCCCTGATTCCCCTGATCACTTCGACGCGGGACAATTGCCTCGGTTCGCAATGTCCGCGCTTTCGCGCCTGCCATGTCAACCTTGCCCGCAGGGAAGCCATGGCGGCGGATGTGGTGGTCATCAACCATCATCTGTTTTTTGCCGATCTGGCGGTTCGTGAATCAGGCATGGCCGAGTTGCTGCCTTCGGTACGCATTGCGATTTTTGACGAAGCACATCAACTGAATGAAACCGGCGTGCAGTTTTTGGGAAACAACCTGAGCACAGGCCAATTGCTCGATTTTTCGCGGGATGTGCTGGCGGCCGGGTTGCAGCTGGCACGCGGGCTGGTGGACTGGCAGGAAGTGGTTGCTGCCACCGAACACGCCGCCCGGCAATTGCGCCTCAGCGCCGGAAAGCAGTATCCGGGCACCAGGCTTCGATGGGCTGATTCAATGCCGGAAGGCCTGCCTGCCAGTGATTGGAATCAAGCCCTGCAGGCGGTTCACACCGCTTGTCTTCAGGCTTGCGCAGCTCTGGACACGGTCAGCGAGATTGCGCCTGATTTTGTGCGGCTTCATGATCGCGCTGGGCAACTGGCGGAGCGGACCGAACGCTTTTCCACGCCCTGTCCGGCTGGCTTCGTGCGCTGGGTTGACGTGGGCACGCAACTGCGGTTGGTCGAGTCGCCGCTCGATATTTCTGCGTCTGTCAAAAGCAAAATGCTGGGCTCGTCGGGCGAAGGTGTGAAGACATGGATATTTACCTCCGCAACGCTGGGCGATGACGAAAAACTCAGCTGGTTTACACAGCCTTGCGGGCTGGAGGATGCCAGCGTGCTGCGCATTGGAAGTCCCTTCGACTACCAGCGTCAGGCCGCACTCTATGTGCCGCCCAGCTTTCCCAAGCCTGGCGATCCCGCTCATGCAGTGAAGGTGGCCGAATCTGTGGCGACATGGTCTCGCCAGCTGGGTGGTCGCACCATGGTGCTGACCACCACCTTGCGCGCCTTGCGAACGATTGGTGAGGCGCTGGCCGTGGCTTTCACACTTTCAGAAGACCCGATGGTGCTGGTGCAGGGCAGCATGCCAAAACGTGCCTTGATAGAACGTTTCCGGGAAGGCGATTCACTCGGCGGGAAAGGCTGCGTGCTGGTGGCCTCGGCCTCGTTCTGGGAAGGGATTGACGTTCCCGGCGATGCACTTCAACTGGTCATCATCGACAAGCTGCCATTTCCTCCGCCCAATGATCCATTGGCCGAGGCCCGGGCAAAGATGCTGGAGTCGCAAGGGCGCAGTGCTTTTACCGACTACTTTCTGCCCGAAGCCGCCGTCGCGCTCAAGCAGGGCGCCGGTCGCCTGATTCGCCGGGAAACGGACCAAGGCGTGTTGGTGGTTTGCGACAGCCGCCTGGTTTCGATGGGGTACGGACGCCGACTGATCAGGGCATTGCCGCCGATGCAAAGGCTGGCATCGGAACAGGCGCTGATGGACAGGCTGGCCAGCCTTACCAGAACTTGTACCATGGATTCTCTGCCGTCCTGAAGCCTTTGCTCATGTACTGGCTTTGGGGATAGCTTTTCTCCAGGATGCGGCGCATGTCGTCACGCAACTCGGTCATGCCCAGGGCATCGTAGGATTTGTAGAGAATGAAGGTGGCTTCTTCAAGCGCCGGAACGTCGCGGTAGTCGGCAATGGCGCTTTGCGCGCGGTTGATGGCGGCGACATAGGCGCCGCGTGAGTAGTAGTAGCGCGCCACATGGACTTCCGACTGTGCCAGCGAATTGACGATGTAACTCATGCGCAGGCGTGCGTCGGGCGCATAGCGCGAGTCTGGAAACCGGGCCACCAGCTCCTTGAACGACTCAAACGACTCCTTCGCCGCATTCTGGTCACGCTCGGACAGGTCCTGACGCGAGATGAATCCGAAAAGGCCCAGGTTGTCATTGAAGTTCACCAGCCCTTTGAGGTACAGGGCATAGTCCATGGCCGGGCTGGCAGGGTGCAGCTTGATGAAGCGGTTCAGCGTGGCCAGGGCTTGGGCCTGTTCGGCACCTTTATACTGGGCATAAGCCTTGTCGAGTTGCGCCTGCTGGGCCAGCGGCGTTCCAGCCGCGCGGCCTTCAAGCTTTTCGTAAAGCGGAATGGCCTTGTCATAGGCGCCGGAACTGGCCTCGTCCTTGGCTTCGGCGTAAATCTTGTTGGGACTCCAGGTTGCGGTCTTGTCGGGCGCCGGTGTGGTCGAACAGCCTGACAACACAACCAGACCGGCGCAAACGGCTGCTGCAAGCGGCGATGCTTTCGGAAAATCCGACAATTTGGCAAAACACATAGCAATCGACCCTCTTGATGACTGATTCAGAACTGAGAAAATTTATTATATCGGGCAGCGTTGGCGCCAAATCGCCTGAAGACGATGCGCAGGACGAGGGGGACACATCCGCTGAAATGGAACTTCGCCATGTCAGGGTGCCGGTCGAGAGCCACGGCAGCCGGCTGGACAAAGCACTGGCAGGCTTGGTTCCGGAGTTTTCACGCAACTACCTCCAGCAATTGATCGAAGCCGGCGGCGTAGCGGTCAAAGGCCATAAAACCGTCAAAACCTCGGCGAAGGTCAAGGCGGGCGATGAATTGTCCATCGAGTTGCGGCCCACACCCCAGAGCCAGGCCTTCAAACCCGAAGCCATGGCACTCGACATTGTGTATGAGGATGCGCATCTCCTGGTGGTCAACAAGCCTGCGGGGCTGGTGGTTCATCCGGCGCCTGGCAACTGGAGCGGCACGTTGCTCAACGGTTTGCTGGCCTACGATCCCCTGGCTTCCTTCATGCCGCGCGCCGGCATCGTGCACCGGCTCGACAAGGACACCAGCGGCCTGATGGTGGTGGCGCGCCAGCGTCAGGCCATGGACCAACTGGTGGGCATGATTGCCGCCCGCACGGTGAGCCGGGAATACATTGCGCTGGCGCATGGTGTGTGGCAAGGCGCAAAAACACGCCAGGTCGAGGCAGCCATCGGCCGGGACACGAAAAACCGGCTGCGCATGGCGGTGGTGGACCTGGAGAAAAATTCGGGCAAGACCGCTTCCACGGTGGTTTCCCTGCTTGGCAACGCTGAAAAGCATTGCCTGGTCAAGTGCAAGCTGCACACCGGCCGCACCCACCAGATCCGGGTCCACATGGCATTCCTAGGTCACCCGCTGGTGTCGGATGCGGTCTACGGCGGCGCGTTGGCGGGCGGCATGGCGCGCCAGGCGCTGCATGCCTGCCGGCTGGCATTTTCCCATCCGGCAACAGGCCAGCCGATGGAATTCAAATCGCCGCCGCCGCCCGACCTGCTGCGGGCAGTGGACGCTTTGGGCCTGCGATACAATCCCCTCCTGTAGTTTTCTGCTACCGGCAACATGGCTTCCTGGTCCATGCAAAGCCCACACGAACGCGATGCGCTGATAAAAGCGCCTTTCCCGCCTTCCTCCCGTTTTACTTCGGAACGACCAAACATGAATACGACGGATGCCCGGCGCATCCTCGAAACAGCCCTCATCTGCGCTCAGCAAGCCCTGACGTTGCGCGAGCTCGGGGTTTTGTTCAACGGGGAACTGGCTGCCGACAGCCTTAAACTGGCGCTGGGCGAGTTGCAGGACGAGTGGTCGGGCCGAGGCGTGGAACTGGTGCATGTGGCCAGTGGATGGCGCTTTCAAAGCCGACCGGAAATGCGCGAGTACCTGGACCGGCTGACCCCTGAAAAACCGCCCCGCTACAGCCGGGCGACACTGGAAACGCTGGCCATCATTGCCTATCGGCAGCCTGTGACGCGGGGTGATATGGAAGATATACGCGGTGTGACCATCAACAGCCTGCTGCTCAGGCAATTGGAAGACCGCGGCTGGGTCGAGGTCATCGGCCACCGCGAAACGGTGGGCCGCCCGGCGCTGTATGCGACGACCCGCCAGTTTCTGGATGACCTGGGCGTTGACTCCCTGGCCGGACTCCCGTCAATGAACGACACCCCGGCGCAGATTGCAAAGCTTGAACAGTTCGAAGTGGGCATGGAGGACGCGCCAGGCAGTTTTTCGCCTTTGACCACGCCGGAATTGAAAATTTCGACCCCTAGCGAGGACCTGGCGTCGGATGCCGGAAAAAGTTCTCAACCTGATCCGCAGTAATCCGTCTGCCCGCTGTCCACCCGAACGAATGTAAAAGCATGAACCCAAACGACCCTCCCGCCAGCAAGCCATTGCCCCTGCCAGAAAATGAATCAAATAGTGCTTCAGCGTACGACCCATCTGCGCAAGCAGCTCCTGAATTAATAGCAAAAGCAGCCGGTGACAAGCCAGCATCGCCGCAGGCGGGTGCGCGGCGGCAGGGCCCGAAACCATTGCCGGCGACCCTTCGCTTCGAAGACGTGATCACCGGTCAGTTCGATGCCGACGAAGACGACGCCGCGATCGACCTGCCCAAGCGGGTTCTGTTGCCCCAGCCAGAAACGCCCAAGCTGCACAAGGTGCTGGCCCAGGCCGGCCTGGGTTCGCGTCTGGAGATGGAGCAACTGATTCTGGAAGGGCGGATTTCCGTCAATGCCGAGCCGGCGCATATCGGTCAGCGCATCCAGTTTGGCGACACCGTCAAGGTCAATGGCAAACCCATCCGCGTGCAGATCGATCCGCCGCCGCCCCGCGTCATCGCCTACCACAAGCCCGCCGGCGAAGTGGTGACGCACGATGACCCGCAAAACCGTCCGACCGTCTTCAGGCGCCTGCCCAAGCTGTTTCAGGGCAAATGGCAATCTGTCGGACGGCTGGACCTGAACACCGAAGGATTGTTGCTCCTGACAAGTTCCGGCGAACTCGCCAACAAGCTGATGCACCCGCGCTTCGGCCTGGAGCGTGAATACGCCGTGCGGGTGCTGGGTGCCCTGAGCAACGAAGAGAAAAAACGCCTGCTCGACGGCGTGACGCTGGACGACGGCGTGGCGCAGTTCGGCTCGATTGAAGCCGGTGGCGGTGAAGGCGCCAACTGCTGGTACCGGGTGACGATTTCCGAAGGCCGCAACCGCGAGGTGCGCCGCATGTTCGAAGCCGTGGGCCATGCGGTGAGTCGCCTGATCCGTATCCGCTATGGCGCCATGGTGCTGCCGCGCGGGTTGAAACGCGGCGCGTTTGTCGAGCTTGACGAAAACGACATCTACGCATTGACCAGTGCGGTCAGCCGTTCGGAAGCCCGGCCGGACCCGCGCGCCAACGCAGGCGTTGCTGGCCAGCCCGACGGTGAGGGCGGCGCACCGCAGCGCCGCGGTCCGCGCAGGAACGAAGGTCCACGCAGTAACAGCAGCAGGCCCGGCAACACGGGCGCGGGCCAAACCGGCATCGTCCAGCCGCTTGACGATTCGCAGCCGCCGATGAACCGGAGCGACGGGGCCCCGCGCGGCAACCGGCGAGGGGCCAATTCTGGCCCTGGCGGTGCCAGAGGCCGAAGCCAAGG
>JBBSRS010000011.1:0-18001 GCA_038242795.1 Burkholderiales bacterium | reverse complement strand
GGTCGAGCGTATCGAGTACGACCCCAACCGCACGGCCCACATTGCCCTGATCTGCTACGCCGACGGTGAACGTGCCTACATCATTGCCCCGCGCGGCCTTGAAGTTGGTGCCACTATCATGAGTGGTTCGGAAGCGCCGATTCGCGTCGGAAACACGCTGCCTATCCGCAACATTCCCGTGGGTTCCACCATCCACTGCATCGAGATGCAAATCGGCAAGGGCGCGCAAATCGCCCGCTCCGCCGGTACATCGGCGACGCTGCTGGCCCGTGAAGGTACTTACGCTCAGGTGCGCATGCGCTCCGGTGAGGTTCGCAAGATCCACATCGAATGCCGCGCCACCATTGGTGAAGTTGCCAACGAAGAGCACAGCCTGCGCCGCCTCGGCAAAGCCGGTGTGAAGCGCTGGATGGGTATTCGCCCAACCGTTCGCGGTGTGGTCATGAACCCGGTCGATCACCCACACGGTGGCGGCGAAGGCAAGACCGGCGAAGGTCGCCATCCTGTCGATCCATGGGGTAACCTGACCAAGGGCTACCGCACCCGCAACAACAAGCGCACGCAAGTGATGATTGTTTCGCGTCGCAAGAAGTAAGGGCAGGAAATGACACGTTCACTCAAAAAAGGTCCATTTGTCGACCACCACTTGGTAGCAAAGGCGGACAAAGCCGTTACCAACAAAGACAAAAAGCCGATCAAGACCTGGTCGCGCCGCTCCATGATCCTGCCCGAGTTCATCGGCCTGACCATCGCCGTGCACAACGGCAAGCAGCACGTCCCTGTCTACATCACCGATCAAATGGTTGGCCACAAGCTGGGCGAGTTCGCACTCACCCGGACTTTCAAAGGTCATCCGGCTGACAAAAAAGTTGTGAGAAAGTAAGGAATAGACCATGGAAACACGTGCAACCCTCCGGGGCGTTCGTCTGTCGGTCGACAAGGGCCGTCTGGTCGCTGACCTGATCCGCGGCAAGAAAGTGGATCAAGCGCTCAACATCCTGAATTTCACGCAGAAAAAAGCTGCTGGAATCATCAAGAAGGTGGTTGAGTCCGCCATCGCCAACGCTGAACACAACGATGGTGCCGATATCGACGAGTTGAGGGTGAAAACCATCTATGTCGAGCAAGGCGCCACGCTCAAGCGTTTCTCTGCGCGCGCAAAAGGCCGCGGCAACAGCATCAGCAAGCCTACGTGCCATGTGTACGTGGTCGTTGGTAACTAAGGGCAGACATGGGACAAAAAATCAACCCAACCGGTTTTCGGCTGTCAATCAGCCGCAACTGGGCCAGCCGCTGGTACGCCAACAACCGTGACTTCGCCGGCATGCTGGCTGAAGACATCAAGGTGCGCGAATACCTGAAGAAAAAGCTCAAGAACGCTGCCGTGTCGCGCGTTCTGATCGAGCGTCCTGCCAAGAATGCCCGCATCACGATTTTCTCGGCGCGTCCGGGCGTCGTGATCGGCAAAAAAGGCGAAGACATCGAAGCCCTGAAAAAAGAACTGAGCCGCCAGCTGGGCGTGCCGGTTGCTGTGAACATCGAAGAAGTTCGCAAGCCTGAAATTGATGCCAAGCTGATCGCTGACAGCATCACCCAACAGCTTGAAAAACGCATCATGTTCCGCCGCGCCATGAAGCGCGCCATGCAAAACGCCATGCGTCTGGGTGCCCTGGGCATCAAGATCATGTCGTCGGGTCGCCTCAACGGCATCGACAGCGCTCGTTGCGAGTGGGATCGCGAAGGTCGCGTGCCCCTTCACACGCTGCGCGCCGACATCGACTATGGCACCTCGGAAGCACAGACCACCTACGGCATCATCGGTGTCAAGGTCTGGGTCTACAAGGGCGACACTCTGGGCCGCAACGACGGCACGGGCGCCAAGATGATTGAAGTGGCTGACGATGAGCGCAAGCCGCGCGGCCCGCGCCGTGACGCCCGTCCGGGCGACCGTCCGGACCGTGGAGCGCCTCGCAGCGCCCCGCGCGCTCCGCGCAGTGCGGTGGGTGGCAACACCGCGCCGGCTGACGGCAGCGACAAGCCGGCTGAGGCGTCTGGCGCCGAAGCCCCGAACAACACCGTTAAGCGCGTCCGCAAAGCCGCGCCAGCTGCAGCAGCTGACGGTGCCAAGACCGAGTAATCGGTCTACTAACGGAGAATTTAAATGCTGCAACCCGCTCGCAGAAAATACCGCAAAGAGCAAAAAGGCCGTAACACGGGTGTCGCCACCCGTGGCAACACCGTTGCATTTGGTGACTTCGGTCTCAAGTGCACCGACCGTGGCCGCCTGACCGCTCGCCAACTTGAAGCCGCACGCCGTGCGATTTCCCGTCACGTCAAACGTGGCGGCCGTATCTGGATCCGCGTCTTTCCGGACAAGCCGATTTCCCAAAAGCCTGCTGAAGTGCGTATGGGCAACGGCAAGGGCAATCCAGAGTATTACGTGGCTGAAATCCAGCCCGGCAAGATCGTTTTTGAAATTGTCGGCGTGTCTGAAGAACTGGCCCGTGAAGCGTTCCGCCTGGCTTCTGCCAAGCTGCCGCTGCGAACCACGTTCGTGGCCCGCATGATCGGCCAGTAAGGGGAAATGAAATGACCAAATCTACTGAACTGCGCCAAAAAGACGTTGACGGCCTGAAATCCGAAGTCAAAGAGCTGCAAAAAGCCCACTTTGGCCTGCGCATGCAAAAAGCCACGCAGCAACTCACCAACACCGCCACGCTGCGCTCGACGCGTCGCTCTATCGCTCGCGCCAAAACCATCCTGGCCGAAACCATCGTCAAGCAAGGAGCAAAATAATGACGGAAGTTAAAAAATCCCTCAAGCGCACCTTGATTGGCAAGGTGGTCAGCGACAAGCGTGCCAAGACCGTCACGGTATTGGTTGAACGCCGCGTCAAGCACGAGCTGTACGGCAAGATCGTGTCCTTGTCCAGCAAGTACCACGCCCATGATGAAAAGGGCGAGTACAAGACGGGCGACGTGATCGAGATCACCGAAAGCCGTCCGATCTCCAAGACCAAAAACTGGGTGGTGACGCGTCTGGTACAAAAAGCCGCCATCGTCTAAGTCGCAGGACTTGGCGTGATGCGCTTCAAAAAAAGGCCCACTTTGTGGGCCTTTTTTGTTGCCCACCGCCAGCAGCAGGGCGATCACCCCGGTGCCAAAGACCGTGACCACCCGGTGCTTCTGCCGGTAAGACAAAATGAGCGCCGCAACGTCATCTTTCGTTGAAAACAAAACCAGGAGCATCCATGATTAAAGTAGGCGACACCCTTCCCGCAGCCACGTTGATGGAGTATGTCGAAGTTGAGGGGAACGGTTGCAGTTTGGGTCCGAATCCGGTCGACGTGGCGCAAGCAAGCGCCGGCAAAACCATCGTCTTGTTGGCCGTGCCAGGCGCTTTCACGCCAACGTGTTCTGCCAGACATGTGCCTGGCTATGTGGCGAAGTTCGATGAATTCAAAGCTGCTGGCGTTGATGAAATCTGGTGCCTGAGCGTGAACGATGCGTTTGTGATGGGTGCCTGGGCGCGAGACCAGAAAACCGAAGGCAAGGTGCGCATGCTGGCCGATGGGGATGCGGCTTTTGCCAAGGCGACCGGCCTGACGCTGGATCTCAACGGCAAGGGATTGGGCCTGCGCAGCAACCGCTATTCCATGCTGGTCAGGGACGGCAAGGTTGTGAGCCTGAACGTCGAAGGCCCGGGCAAGTTTGAAGTCAGCGATGCCGAAACGCTGCTGGCCCAGGCCACTGCCTGATATTCAACCTGATTTGCCAAGCCGCCGGTTCTTGAACCAGGCGGCTTTTTTCTTGGCCCATGCTTGCCGGCCCGCGTGCTGCACCATTTGAGTTTGCTACACTTTTGATAGCTGAAAACTCATGCTGGTCAACCGAAAGCGCCGATTTTTACTGGAATGCGTGCTACAAGTCGACCTTCAGGTAGTGGGCCCCTGACATGGGGTTGTGATAGTAGGGCGGAATGTCCACAAAGCCCAGTTCGGCATACAGTGCCCGGGCAGATTCCATATCGTCCAGGGTATCGAGCAGCACGCTTTGGTAGCCCGCCATGCGCGACTTGTCCAGCATCGCTTCGGCCAGTTGCCGGCCCAGGCCAAACCGGCGAAACGCCTTGCGGACATACAGCCGCTTCATTTCTGCGGCGTTCGGGTAGTCGACAGAATCCAGGGCGCGCAAACCGCAGCATCCGGCAATTTCTCCGTCCACCAGCGCCAGCAGCAGGGCGCCCCTGGGTTCGCTGTATTCCCCCGGCAGGTCGGCCATTTCGGCATCGAAATTTTGAAAGCACAGGTCAATGCCCAGTTGCGTGGCGTATTCGGTGAAGATCTGCCGTGTGGCGGCCAGTAACTCGGGAGAGTCGGGCGTGATGAACTGAACGGTGGGTCGTGGCACGGTGTCGTGTGTGAAGAAATCGGTCACCAGTTTAGCGCCATGCCACGGATGGGCTTTCAGAAAGCGGCGGCTTCGAGGGTCGAAATCCAGTAGCTCGCGCCTGCGCAGAGCAGGAAGACCAGCAACGCTGCCATCCGGGAGGCCAGGTCATCACGCGAGGAGGGCGCCGGCCGCACCAGGTCCTTGTCGCCGTGCACCATCGCCTGCACCAGATTGTGCTTGCGCAGCAGGTAGAACACGATGGCCGCGATGTGCAGCACCACCAGGCCCAGCAGTATCCATTTGCCAATGTTGGCGTGGTAGTTGGTCGCCAGGCCGACCGTGGCGTTGGAGACAAAGGCCGTCAGCGGACCGGCGAAGGCAATTTCGTCGTCGCTGACCAGGCCGCTGCTCACCTGAAGCACCAGGAAGCCCAGTAGCGCAAAGACCGACAGCGCGCCGACCGGGCTGTGGCCAACGCTGTGTTCGGGCTTGCCCTTGCCTTTGAGGTAGTCGATGACGCTCTGCGGCGCATAGATGAAGGCGCCAAAGCGTGACCAGCGGCCGCCGACCAGTCCCCAGACGATGCGGAACAGCAGCAGGGTCAGCACCGTATAGCCGAAGCGGAAATGCCACGCCATGGCGTTTCCGCCAAGCGTGCCGGTGATGGCCAGCCCGGTGATGCCGATGACCAGCGCCCAGTGGAAAAGCCGCGTCGGCAGGTCCCAGACGCGTACCTTGGTCAGTGTTTGGTTGGTGTACATGCATATCCTGATGTGTTTTTTGTAGTGCAGACGTGCCCGGTTGGGCGCTGACGCGTTGGTGCTTTCCCGCAGACAACAAGTTCCAGCGGAACTTGTTGTCACTGGCTAAACTCCAGCAGTCGGACAACAAGCGTAACAGTGATGCTGCTCCGTCCAGTCTTGAAAAATCACAAGGAATCCCATGAAAATTTTTGCCTGTCTGATGGTTGCCGCTGGCTTGCTGAGTCTGGCCGCCCCGGCCTCGGCCCAGTTCGCCAAGCCCGAGGATGCCGTCAAGTACCGCCAGAGCGCGTTGTCTGTCATGGGGACGCATTTTGGCCGTTTGGGTGCCATGGCCAACGGCAAAGTGCCGTTTGATGCCAAGGTGGCGGCGGACAATGCCCAACTGGTTGCCGTGATGGCCCGGCTGCCATGGGCTGGCTTCGGTCCCGGCACCGACAAGGACCCGCGCAGCAAGGCCATGGCGGAAGTCTGGACCGAGCAGGCCAAGTTCAAGGCCGCAAGCGAAAAGCTGGTGGTCGAAGCCGACAAGCTGGCTGCCGCCACCAAGACCGGAAATCTGGACGCACTGAAAACCTCGTTTGCGGCAACGGCCGACAGCTGCAAGTCCTGCCACGACGCTTTCCGGAACAAGTGAGCCCCCACGGTCGCTCACTGCGTGTAGCTCCCTGCCCCCCGAGGGGGCCGCTGCGCCTGCGGTCTGGCGGAGCCAGTCCCGCGGCCCCTGCTTGAGTAATGCGGACACGGACCATTGCCGACATCTGCTGCCAGTGCTTGAACGAATCGCTTGCACGTAATAGTTGGCCACTAGATAACCATGAAAAAGGCCGGCCCCTGCGAAGGAGCCGGCCTTTTTCTATGGCCCGTGACCCTGTCAAATTCAAGCTCAGGTTTCGGCCAGCAGCTTTTCAATCAGCTGGTGAAGGGCTGCAAAATCGGGCTCGCCGACGAACTGCTTGACGATCTGGCCGCGCTTGTTGACCAGAAATGTTGTCGGTGTCAGTTGAACATCGCCCCAGGCCTTGGCATTGGCACCGGTGTTGTCGATGGCGACCTTGAACGGCAACTGGCGGGTTTCGGCGTAATTGACAACATAGGCTGGCGGGTCGTAGCGCATGGCAATGGCCAGCGTGTCGTAGCCTTGTGCCCGGTACTTGTTGTGCGTGGAAATAATTTTTGGCATTTCGGCCACGCAGGTCACGCAACTGGTGGCCCAGAAATTCACCAGGGTGACCTTGCCCTTCAGGTCGGCCGTGGTCTGCTGGCTGCCGTCGAGCAGCACAAAGGTGGATTCAGGCGCGGCCTGGGCGCCGCTGCAGCCGGCCAGGAAAGCCGTGCCGCCAATGACCAGGGCGCCCGCCAGCACCATGCGGCATACTGCCAACGGAGAAATTCTTTTCATGGGAGACCTCTTCATGCAACGTCGAAATTTTAACCAGGCCGGCGCCAGCGCGCTGGGCTTGATGGTATGGGCCGTCTATGGCCGCGCCCATGCCCTGTCGCTGGGCGACCTGACCAACGCCGAAGCCAGCAGCGGCCTGAAAACCGCGCTTGAAAAAGGCGCCTTGATGGCCGTTGCCCTGCTCGGCAAGCCCGATGGATTCCTGGGGAACCCGAAAGTTCGCATTCCTTTGCCCGGCTACCTGGAAGATGCGTCAAAGCTGTTGAAAAACTTTGGGCAGGGCCGGCGCATCGATGAACTGGTCACCGCCATCAACCGGGCGGCGGAATCTGCCGTGCCGATGGGCAAGGACTTGCTGGTGGGCGCCGTGCGCTCGATGAATGTCAACGATGCCAAGACCATCCTGACCGGTGGCGACACCTCGGCCACGGCTTTTTTTGCCGAAAAGACGCGAGCGCCACTGGGCGTGAAATTCCTGCCGGTGGTCAACCGGGCGACCGAAAAGGTCGGGCTGGCCAGCAAGTACAACGACTTTGCCGGCAAGGCGGCCGGCTTCGGCCTGGTGAAAAAGGAGGACGCCAACATCCAGCAGTACGTCACCGGCCGGACGCTGGACGGCCTGTACCGGGTGATTGGCGAGGAAGAAAGGAAAATCCGCCAGGACCCGGTCGGCACCGGCAGCGCCATTCTTCAGAAGGTGTTTGGCGCGATGAAATAACTTTTCTGGCAGAAAAATTGATGAAAATGGCATTTTTCGCACATCCAGTAAGCGTTGGTTGCTATCAATTTTAAATAAAAACCGATTTTTGCCGGCTCGGCTTCAAAGTTTTCCCTGTGCTGGAAACTCAAACTGTTGGCATGAACTGCGGATTCGATGCTGGCCGCCGGGCCTGTTAGGCTTGAACTTTTTTGCACAGGAAAACAATGAAAATCGAGACCATCGCCGTTCACGGCGGCTACACGCCCGACCCGACCACCAAAGCGGTCGCGGTGCCGATCTACCAGACCGTGGCCTACGCTTTCGACGACACGCAGCACGGCGCCGACCTGTTCGACCTGAAGGTGCCGGGCAACATCTACAGCCGCATCATGAACCCGACCAATGCAGTGCTGGAGGCACGCATGGCGGCGCTCGAAGGCGGCATCGGCGCGCTGGTCGTGGCCTCGGGCATGGCGGCGATTACGGCTGCCATTCAGACCATTGCCGAAGCGGGCGACAACATCGTCGCGTCGTCGGCGCTGTACGGCGGCACCTACAACCTGTTTGCCCACACGTTTCCGCAACAAGGCATCGAGGTGCGCTTTGCCGACCCGCGCGACCCGGCCTCGTTTGCGCCGCTGATCGACGCGCGCACCAAGGCGGTGTTCTGCGAATCCATCGGCAACCCGCTGGGCAACGTGACCGACATTGCCGCATTGGCCGAGGTGGCGCATGCCGCCGGTGTGCCGCTGATCGTCGACAGCACCGTCTCCAGCCCCTACCTGTGCCGCCCGTTCGAACACGGCGCCGACATCGTCGTCCATGCCATGACCAAGTACCTGGCCGGCCACGGCACCACGTTGGGCGGCGTCATCGTTGACAGCGGCAAATTTCCCTGGGCCGAGCACAAAGAGCGCTTCAAGCGCCTGAACGAGCCCGACGTGAGCTACCACGGCGTGGTGTACACCGAGGCGCTGGGTGCCGCCGCCTACATTGGCCGGGCCCGCGTGGTGCCACTGCGCAACATGGGCGCAGCCCTCAGCCCGATGGCCGCTTTCCAGATCCTGCAGGGCATCGAGACGCTGGCGCTGCGCATGGACCGTATCTGCGACAACGCACTGGCCATTGCCTATTTCCTCAAGAACCATGCGAAGGTGGCCTGGGTCAACTACGCCGGCCTGCCCGAGCACCGCGACCATGCACTGGCGCAGAAATACATGGCCGGCAAGGCCTCGGGCATCATCAGCTTTGGCGTCAAGTCGTCGGCCGATCCAATCGAAGCGGGCGGCCGCTTCCAGGACGCCCTGCAGTTGTTCACCCGGCTGGTCAACATCGGCGACGCCAAGTCGCTGGCCTGCCACCCGGCGTCGACCACCCACCGCCAGCTCAATCCGGCCGAACTCGCCCGGGCCGGCGTGAGCACGGACATGGTGCGCCTGTCGGTCGGCATTGAACACATCGACGACCTGCTGGCCGATCTGGAACAGGCACTGGCGGCAGTTTGATGGCCTGCCCCAAGCGTCGCCCCTGACCGGGCGCGGTTGGGCGTGGACACGCCATGGCGCATGTGCTGGCGACGCCCGCATTGCACAGGTGCAGCAGCCGGGTGACGCGGGCAGCGTCTGGCGCTCCGGCACCTGCTGCCGCAGCGCCAAGCTGAAGCAACTCAGCAATAAGCACCCTGACCCGTCGGAGGATGCCTACTTTTCAAAGGCCCCAAAGCCGACGGCCGGGCCGATCGCGGGGCTTGCACACTTGGGTTTCCTTTTTCCAATGACCTCAGGAAACCCATGCCCAACCATCCAGACAACACCCAGAACGCTGACAGCCGCAGCCAGCGCCAGCCCCCCAGCCGTCGTGGCTTTGCGTCCATGGACCCGGAGCGACAGCGGCAGATTGCCAGCAGAGGCGGCAAAGCGGCCCATGCCAGCGGCAACGCGCACCAGTTCAATGCCACCGAGGCACGCGAAGCCGGACGCAAGGGCGGTCTGGCCGGCCGGCGCAAACCGGGCGCCGGGCAGGCGACTTGACTGCCTGGCGGGCTTAAATTTTGCAGGGTGGTCCGGCATCGGCCGATGGTGCCGGTCCGAAAGAACTGTCCAGGCAAGGTGTTGAACGTTCGGCGTGAAAGACATCGCTTTGCGTTGCCGCGACGCAACGCGCCATGCCCGTGGGCGATACGGTTTGTTGATCTACCGCAAGCTTGACCAGTGCGGCGCAGCCGGCTGGTGAACCCTTGCGCCATGTCAAACGTGGCAGGGGCACTGGGCGCGTCCAATAAGGGTTGGGAATGTTCCCGGTCCTCTATTAGATGCCCTCATGAAAAAACAAATCATTGCCGCTGCCGTCCTGTCCACCCTGTTGTCAGGCGCCGCTTTTGCCCAGCAAACCACCACCGAAGGCCCGTGGATGGTGCGCGCCCGCGCGGTGCACCTGGACAGTGCCAATGGCGACAGCACCGGCCTGGGCCTTTCCATGAACAACAAATGGATGCCCGAAGTCGACATCAGCTACTTCTTCAGCCCGAATGTTGCCGTCGAGCTGATCCTGACCGTGCCGCAAAAGCAGACGCTGACCTCCAGTGTCCTGGGCGCCGATGTCGGCACTTTCAAGCATTTGCCGCCCACGTTGCTGGCCCAGTACCATTTCCCCATGAACGGCTTCAAGCCTTATGTGGGTGCCGGCATCAACTACACCCGTTTCAACTCGGTCAACCTGCTCCCCGGCGTCACCATGGACAAGGACAGCTGGGGCGGCGCGCTGCAGGTCGGTGTGGACATTCCGTTGACCAAGGGCGTGTACCTCAACCTGGACCTGAAAAAAGTCATGATTCGCACCGATGTGAAGCTGGCTGGCGCCAAGATTGGTGAATTCAAGGCCGACCCCCTGCTGTTTGGCGTGGGCCTGGGCTGGCGCTTCTAAGTTCTGCGACACGGAACATCCCTGAAAAAGCCCTGTCGCACGTCGGTGCGACAGGGCTTTTTGACGTCTGGTCGCAGGCTTTGCATGGCACTGGTCGGCCGGCCGGCACCACCAACATCAGCCAAGCGGCTAGACTGCCCGGCATGCCGTTTTCTTCCCATCCTCGACAGCAACCGGACTCCCCCGAGGATGCCTTGCGGCGTGCGCGTCTGCGCACCATGCAGTGGGTGGCCGGCGGCCTGCTGTTGCTGGCCTTCGCGGTGTTTTGTCTGGCCCGCAGCCGGCTGGCACTCCACCCCGCCTGGGGCTATGTCTCGGCCTTTGCCGAAGCGGCCATGGTCGGCGCCGTGGCCGACTGGTTTGCCGTGGTGGCGCTGTTCCGGCATCCGCTGGGGATTCCGGTGTGGCACACGGCCATCATTCCCAACAGCAAGGACGGCATCGGCCGCAACCTTGGGCAATTCGTCGAAAGCCACTTCGTCACCGAGCAGGGCATTGCCGAGCGCATCCGCCAGGCCAATCCCGCCGGCCTGCTGGGCGCCTGGTTGCTGGCGCCTGGCCATTCGGACCAGTTGGGGCTGGCCATGGCCAAGGCTGTGCGGGTCGTGCTCAAAGCCCTGGACCACGATGCCATGGGTCTGCTGATCCGCGATGCCGCCACCCGGCAGCTGTCGCAGTTCGACATCGCTTCAAATGCCGGCAAACTGCTGGACCTCCTGGTGACCGAGGGCAGCCACCAGCAGTTACTTGACAGCGTGCTGCGCGGGCTCTCGGGCTACCTGGGCGATGAAAAAAACGAGAAACAGGCCATCAGTTTGCTGATTGCAGCGTTCGGCGTCGAAAACGTGCTTTACAAGGTGGGAACCGCCGCCATCGGGCCCCGGGCGCTGCGTTCGCTCAACAGGTCAGCCCACGAGGTGTTGCAAGACCCTGACCATCCGGCCCGGGCGCGCTTTACCGGCTGCGTGCAGGCGTTTGTGCAGCACCTGAAGGACGATCCGGCATGGCATGAATTCATTGGCCGGCACCAGCAGGAAACGCTGGCCGGCGCACGCATGCAGGCTTTGCTGGGCAGTCTGTGGGGCGTGGTCAGGGACCGGCTGCTCGATGACCTGGGCCGGGACGAGCCGGGCACAGCCCGGCAGGTGGCGATGCTGGCCGGCAAGGTCGGCGACGCGCTGGCAAACGATGCACGGCTGGTCGAAGGGCTCAACCGCGCCGTCGAATCAGGCAGCCTCCTGCTGGTTCGCCAGTACCGGGGCGAGGTGGGGCAGTTCATCGAGGTGCAACTGGCCCGCTGGAGCCGGGAGGAAATGAGCGATCGCATCGAACTCGCCATTGGACGTGACCTGCAATTCATCCGCATCAACGGCACAGTGGTCGGCGGACTGGTCGGCCTGACCATCTACACGGTGACCCGGCTGCTGGGCTAGGCCGCTTCTTGCGGCTGGCGCATGGTGGCATGCGCCACTGGACTGCTACTTTTTATATAGCAATAAAGCCCCGTCCCTCTTGCGCAATACCACTTTTTCGATTGATACGGCTGTTTTCACTGACGTTGTCCGGTCTGGCTGGCACGGGAGCGGCGAAGGCCCGCTCCCATGCCGCTGGTTCAGAATTTCCAGAGCAGCGACGCCTTGATGCCATGGTCGCTCACCTGGCTTGAGGCCTGGCCGACATAGGAAACGCCCATCGTCAGGTTGCGGCCCACCGCAAAGTCGATGCCGCCTTCAAGCACCAGTGCATTCCTGGCAATCGGAACGCCGGCCACGGTAAAGCCGGGCTGGCCTGCCAGTGCCAGGGTGGACGTGGGGGTCACATCGCCAAAAGCGTGGCGCCAGCCGACCAGTCCCCGAAGGCGGGTCTGGTTGTTCGGCATGCCGGCGTTGCTGGTGCCGCGCAGGCCCAGCGTGCTGTAGGTGGTGTGCGTGCTGCCATTGCCGCCGCTGAGCGCGGCCGCGCCGCCGCTCTCGGTGAAGCCATCGGTGCTCAGCTTGACATGCGCCAGGCCCGCAAAGGGTTCCAGCGAACCGTTCGCCGTGGGCATCTTCCAGCCCAGTTCGCCAAAGGCCTGGGTGGTGTTGATGTCGTACTTCGCCGCCGTCTGGCCGCCGAACCCCGGGAAGGCAATGTCACGGCGGGTATCGGCCTCGCCGGCGCTGTAGGTCGCGCCGGCGCGCAGTCCGAGCTGGCCCCATTGCTTGCCGCCATACACGCCGACATGGTAGGTGTCGCTTTTTGCCCAAGAAGTGCGGTCGTCAGGCGTCAGGCGGCTGTGGCTGTAGCCGCCGAGCACGCCCAGGCGCCAGTCGTCGCCCACGCGGGTGTCTGCGCCGAGGAAGATGCCCCGCGTGGACCGCTCGACCGACGATGCATTGCCGTCTGAGTCGGTGCTGCCCCACGCGTCAAACGCCTGCGCCCATACGCCGCTGCCGGATGCGGCGGGCGCGTCGGTGGCTGTGCCGGCAGGCGTGTCAAAGGCTTCGCGCAGGCGGCCCAGGCTGGCATTGCGCACAAACCGGCTGTCTTCAAAAGCGGCTGACTTGAGCGAGGCATGCACTTCCCCCGAGAGGCTGTCGAAGGCAGACCGCGCAGCGGCGGCATTCAACTGCACGACAGGGGTGTACAGCGGGCCGGTGCCCAGGGCGGCCACGGCGCCCGCGGCCGCGCGCTGGTTGGGCGTCTGCGCGATGTCCTGAAATCTCACGTCGTTGCGCTGCAGGCGCAGGGTCACGTTCTGGGGGCTGTAGGTCAGGAAGGGTTGAAGAAAGGCCATGTCGGTGGTCGCGCCGGCAAACTGCCCTGACACGCCGCCGTTGGCCGTGAGAATGGAGTAACTGGTGCTCGGCTGGAAGTTGCCGCTGGCCAGCACCGACACGCTGCCGCCTTGCAGCGCGGCCACTCCACTCGCACGGAGCTGGTCGCTGCGGCCATCGGACGAGGCGTTCAGCTGGTAAACCGAGCCTTGCGCCAGCGTGAGGTTGCCGGCCACGTTGAGCGTGCCAAGGCTGTTGCCGCCCGGGGCGATGGCCGCGCCGGACTGCACCACGGTATTGCTGACCGAGCCGGTGCCCGCCAGCCTGGCGCCGCTGCCCACGGTCAGCGCTCCGCCCAGCGAGCCATTGACCGCCAGCGTTCCGGCGGTCACCTGTGTGCTGCCGGCGAAAGCCGTGCTGTTGCCGCCCAGCGTCAGTGCGCCTGCGCCGGTCTTGGTGATGCGGCCCGTGCCGGAAAGGACATTGTCCAGTGCCCCGTCGCTGGCCTGGTTAACCACCAGTGCTGCATCGTTGACAATGGCGCCGCTGCCCAGGCTGGCCGCACTGCCCGCCAAGGTTCCGTTCAGCACCGAGGTGCCGCCTGAATAGGTGTTCGCACCCGAAAGCGTCGTGGTGCCGCTGCCGCGCTGCTCCACATTGCCTGTGCCCGAGATCACGCCGTCAAAGACGGTGGCATCGGAGCGGTTGAATGCCAGTGTTGCGTTGTTGGCCACGTCGCCGGTGATCGCGCCGGTTGTGCCGCCATTGCCCAGCGCCAGCGTGCCAGCGCTGATGGTGGTGCCGCCGGTATAGGTGCTGGCGCCCGTGAGCGTCGTGGTTCCGGTGCCACTTTGCGCCACATTGCCGCTGCCCGAGACCACGCCGTCAAAGACGGTGGCATCAGAGCGGTTGAATGCCAGTGTTGCGTTGTTGACCACGTCGCCGGTGATCGCGCCGGCTGTTCCGCCGTTGCCCAGCTGCAGCGTGCCGGCGCTGATGGTCGTGCCGCCGGTGTAGTTGTTGGTGGCTGCAAGCCTTGTGGTTCCGGTGCCGCGCTGCTCCACACTGCCGGTGCCCGAGATGGTACCTTCGAAAAGGACCGTGTCGGAACGGTTGAATGCCAGTCTTGCGTTGTTGACCACATCGCCAACGATGTAGCCGGTCGTGCCGCCGTTGCCCAGTTCCAGCGTGCCTGCAATGAGGGCCGTGCCGCCGGTGTAGGTGTTGTCGGCTGTGAAAATTGCCGTGCCTTCTCCCGTCTTGGTGAGTCCTCCGAGGCCCGACATGGTGCCATTCGACGTGTACGTGGTGCCGGCATCGGTCTCCAGTGTGCCGCCTTCAACCAGGACGATGGCGCGGCTGGCAATGGTGTCGGCCGTGCTGCGCAACGTGCCGCCGTTCAGGGTCAGCGTGCCAGCTGCGTCGCCGAGGCTCGCGTCCGACGAGATGGCCAGCGTGCCGGAAAATATCTGCCACGGCGTGAGCGACGTGGTGGCGCCTGTCAGCGTCGCAGTGCTGGTGCTGAGTTTCTGGAATCCGGCGAAGTTGCGGTACTGCGCTGTCGGTCCGATCAGCGCGGTGTTGAAGCTGAAGTCCGTGGTTCCCCCCAGACCCAGCGTGTCGCTGTTGGATGCACTGCCAATGACGTTGCCTTCGACAACCGACGTGGAAAGCAGGCCGAAAAAGTTGTTGTCGCCCGTGAAACGAAGCGCATCGGCACGGCTCAAGCCGTCTCCCGACAGGCCGCCGCGCAAGGTGCCTGCGTTCTCGAAGGACGTGCTGACCGTGGCCGTCACGCCCACGCCACCGGCTGACGTGGCCGGACCGCCCAGGCCGCCGCGCCCGCCCTCGATGGTTCCGTCATTGATAAGCGTGCCTGTCGCCGTCATCTGCACACCTGTGCCGCCGGCGCCTCCCGCGCCGGCTGTAGCCCCACTGCCGCCGTTGCCGCCCTGGCCGCCCAGGATGCTTCCGGTGTTGTACACCTCCACGTCATTGACAGCACTGCTCAAGCCGGCACCGCCGCTGCCGCCGTCGCCGCCCCCTGAAACGCCGGGACCGCCAGTGCCGCCGACGCCTCCCGTGAGCACGCCCGAATGGGCGCCATTGCTGTTGATCTGCACGGCAGCGGCGCCTGCAGTGCCATTCGTGCCGGTTGGGATACCCAAGACGCCATTGACGCCCGGGGCGCCCGTGATGAATCCGGACGTGTCCTGCGCCCAGGCGCTGGTGCCGGCCAGGGTCGCCAGCGCGATCAGGCAGGCGCTGGCCAGCCGGGTCCTGCGTGGCGAGCAGGCTTCGCCGGCCGAGGCCGAGGCCGCCTGGTGGCTGCCTTTGGCAACTTCGGACACGGCCTGGCAGGCGCCCGTGGTGTGGTTCAAAACGAGGCTGTAAATTTGATTCATGGTGCGGACCTGTCAGTCGTTGAAGGTGAAGGCTTCATTTCATGTCACTGTCTCGACGCTTCAAAACCCGTTGGGCGGGGGTTGGAGCTCCTCAAGCCAGCACACGTTTTCCTGGTAATTCTCATGCGCCATTCTTGGCGGTAGATGCAATTATTGAAACGGGTGGTGACAGTTGCAATGATCCGCTTGGACTAATCCCCTGATCTGGAATTTGTGCAGTAGCTTGATGTCAAGTCATTTCAGCGGCCACTGGAAGGCAAGCCAGGGATGTCACGCAGCAACAAGATGTTGTTTGCTGCCAATAAATTTGTAACCGGAGCCGATATCCGCAGGCAATGAGCCGGTCCGGCTTTTTATTGCTCGATGCTGGTTCAGGCGATGCAGCCGAGCAGAATTTCTGTCAGCGCCGCAGGCTCGCTGATCATCGGGTCATGGCCGGTTGGAAGCTCGACATACTGTGCCTTGGGCAGCCAGGCACCGTTCCAGAACAGCGGGTCTCGCGCCCGCAGGCGGCTTGGTGCGATGGTTGCCAGCGCAGGCTGGATGCAGCTGACAAAGGTGCGCGGCACGGCGGCAACGCGCTGCAGGTCGAACTGCAGCGGCGCCTGGTAGGTATTGCCGGGGTGCGGCGTCTGCCGCCGCCGGACCCATTCATGGTCGGCATCTTGAAGGCCAAAGACCACCGGATCGGGCGGCGGAAAGCTGAAATGCGGCGACGCCTGGGCCGCCGCCAGGCGCTGCTGCTGGGTGGCGCTGGACTGCGTGCTGCTCCAGCTTTCGCCGGGTCTGGGCAGCACCGCATCGACATACACCAGGTGTTTCAGGCGCTGGCCCAGCCGGTCGGCCACGGCGGTGCCGATCATGCCGGCGTAGGAATGCACGGCGAGCACCACGTCGTCCAGTTCTTCAGCTTCGATCAGGTGGAGCACGTCGTCGATGTGCGTGTCCAGCGTGATGCTGGCGGACAACAGATGGGCGCGTTCGCCCAGGCCGGTCAGCGTGACTGCATGCACCTGATGGCCCTGCTGCTGCAGCGCCTGGGTCACGCGCTGCCAGCACCAGCCGCCGTGCCACGCACCATGCACGAGGACAAAATTGGCCATCAGATCACGTGGCTGGTTTTCAGGTCAGCCAGCTGCGCCTCGCTGTAGATCAGCACCTCGCGCAGCACTTCATCGGTGTGCTGGCCCAGCAGTGGTGGCGGCAGGCCACCCTGGCCCGGTGCGCGAACCGGGGTGACGCTGAGCTTGATCGGGCTGGCCACCAGCGGCAGGTTGTTTTTGAACGGATGCGCCCAGCGCGTGACCATGTCGCGCGCTTCGATCTGCGGGTCGGCAAACACCTCGGCCAGGTTGTTGATCGCGCCGCACGGCACCTTGGCGCCTTCCAGCGCGGCCAGCCAGTCGGCCTTGCCGCGCAGCTTCATGATGCTTTCCAGAATCGGCACCAGCTGGGCGCGGTTGTGCACCCGGTCGCGGTTCTTGACAAACAGCGGGTTCACGCCGAGTTCCGGGATGTTGGCGACCTTGCAGAATTTCACGTACTGTGAATCGTTGCCCACGGCCAGGATCAGGTGGTCCTTGCTGCCGTCGGCGGCGGGCGCGACCTCAAACACCTGGTAGGGCACGATGTTCTGGTGCGCATTGCCGACGCGCTGCGGCACCTTGCCGCTGACCAGGTAGTTGGCGCCCAGATTCGCCAGCATGGCGACCTGCGTGTCGAGCAATGCCATGTCGACCTGCTGGCCTTCACCGGTTTTTTCGGCATGGCGCAGCGCGGCCAGGATGCCAACGGTGGCATACATGCCGGTCATCAGGTCAGCCACGGCGACGCCGACTTTTTGCGGCCCGCCGCCCAGGTCGTCACGCTCGCCGGTCACGCTCATCAGCCCGCCCATGCCCTGAATCGCGTAGTCGTAGCCGGCGCGTTCGGCATACGGGCCGTTCTGGCCGAAGCCGGTGACCGAGCAATAGACCAGGCGCGGGTTCAGCACTTTCAGCGACGCGTAATCAAGTCCGTAGCGCGCCATGTCGCCGACCTTGAAGTTCTCGACAAACACGTCGCAATGCAGCACCAGTTCACGGATCAAGGCCTGGCCGGCGGGCTGGGCGATGTCGCAGGTCACCGAGCGCTTGTTGCGGTTGGCGCCCAGGTAGTAGGCCGCTTCGTGGGTTTCCGTGCCGTCGTCGTTTTGCAGGAACGGCGGCCCCCAGGTGCGGGTGTCGTCACCGCTGCCGGGGCGTTCGATCTTGATGACATCGGCCCCCAGGTCGGCCAGCGTCTGGGTACACCACGGGCCCGCGAGCACGCGGGACAAATCGAGAATGCGGATGCCTTGGAGAGAGTTCATGGGCTTATTTTGCCTGCGTATCGGCGAAAATCCGCAAGCTCTTGTTTTGATAGCTGCTTACGCTTTGCTGTCAAGCGCAAGCGGCCTGTTTGGTCATAAATGTCAGGGCTTGGCGGGCGCGGTGTTGCGGTCCACATAGGGACGCGCCTGCAGCAGCGCGATGCGGTCGCCGACCGTGGCCCATTCGATGTCCTGGTCCACGCCGCCCAACACCTGCTTGACCGCCGCGCCGACGCCGGCAAGGCGCAGCACCAGCGCGTCGTTCAGCACGACACGGCCGACCTCGACCGGCACTTGCCGAACACCGCCGCCCG
>JBBSRS010000010.1:0-18628 GCA_038242795.1 Burkholderiales bacterium | reverse complement strand
TATGTCTTTAATTCTTTAATTCAAATTAGTAGCAGTAGTAAGGGCAGCGCTTTTCTGTGGACAGCGTCATTATTCCCTTTTCAATCAATCACTTGGCGGTTGTTTAACCATGTGTCGCAACACCCTGCGGGTGGCACGTCAAACATGAACAACTTTCAATTGTCTTCTGCGCCTGTGGACAAGTCGTGACTTGTTCAAAACTTGTCCACAGCTTTAAAAGGTGTCTGGTTTTCAGCCCTTGAGTGTTTGTTCCAGCACATGGAGTTGCTGGTTGAGTTCGGTCATCAGCTGACGTTCGGCCGCCATCTTGCGTACGGCATGCAGCACGGTGGTGTGGTCACGTCCGCCAAACAGCTCGCCAATTTCAGGCAGGCTCTTTTGCGTCAGCTCCTTGGCCAGGTACATGGCAATCTGGCGGGGCCGGGCAATGCTGGCGGGCCGCTTCTTGGAATACATGTCGGCGACCTTGATCTTGTAGTAGTCAGCCACCGTTTTCTGGATATTTTCAACCGAAATCTGCCGGTTCTGGATGGACAACAGGTCGCGCAGCGCTTCGCGAGCCAGCTGGATGGAGATTTCCTTGTGGTTGAAGCGCGAGTACGCCAGGATCTTGCGCAGCGCGCCTTCGAGTTCGCGCACGTTGGAGCGGACATTCTTGGCAACGAAAAACGCCACCTCTTCAGGCATCACCGCGCCCTCGACGTCGGCCTTGCGGATCAGACTGGCAACGCGCATTTCCAGCTCGGGCGGCTCGATCGCCACGGTCAGGCCGGAGTCAAAGCGCGACACCAGGCGTTCGTGGATATCGGTCAGCCCCTTGGGGTAGGTGTCACTGGTCATCACGATGTGCGACTTTTTGGTCAGCAAGGCTTCAAACGCATTGAAGAACTCTTCCTGCGTCCGGTCCTTGTTGGCCAGAAACTGCACATCGTCAATCAACAAAAGATCGAGCGAGTGGTATCGCTCCTTGAACTCGTCAAACGTCTTGCGTTGGTAAGCCTTGACCACATCCGAGACAAACTGCTCGGCATGGATGTAAAGCACCTTGGCGGCCGGGTTGTCAGCCATCAGCTTGTTGCCGATCGCATGCATCAAGTGGGTTTTCCCCAGGCCGACGCCGCCATAAATAAAGAGCGGGTTGTAGAGCTGGCCCAGACTGCTGGCCACATGCAGCGCGGCAGCCCGGCCCATGCGGTTGGCTGTGCCTTCAATCAACGTGTCGAATGTCAGGGCGGAATTGAGCCGGTTCTTGAAGGCTGCACCAGCATCTTCTGCTGCAGCAACGGTGGGAGCGTGTTCAGCGGTGCTTGCAGAAGCATCGAATTTTCGAACCAGCGGCTCTGACTTCGTCGGGGCTTCCCGGGGCGCAAGGGTCAACTCGATCGGGATTCTCTGGCCGGAAACCTGCTCAAGCAGCGCTGCAATCCGCGCCGCATACTGCGCCCGGACCCAGTCGAGCTTGAACCGGTTGCCGACCTGGACCGTCGCTTTGGACAGGTCGGTCGCGACCACCACCACCAGCGGCCGTATCCAGGTGTTGAACTGCTGCTCAGGCAACTCTTGGGCCAAATGCTCGACGCAAAGTTGCCAAAAATCGTCGGCCTGACCGGTCATGGACACTTCGCCCATGACGATTTTTGTCCTGCAAGCCAGTACAAAGCCGCCGCTTGCTGCTTGTGGATAGTGTTAATTTTGAGCACCCGCAATTGTAGTCGGGGTGGCCAGTTATCCACAAATCAGGGATTTTCAAAACGTACCTGTATCGCCTGCGCCCGCCAGCCGCGTTCATCCCGTTGAATTTTATGGTGGTCCAACGGGCTCAAAAAAAGCACAGGATACGCACTGGACAAACCCTGGGGATAACTTTCCAGCAATCCGTGACTTATCCACAGGCGGCTGCCAAAAATGAAAGTTGTTCATATCCAGCATGCTGTTTGCATGGCGTCTCGTCACATGGTTAAACAAACGCCAAGTCCTTGATGCAAAACAAAAAAAATCGACTGTCCACAGAAAATCGCTGCCCTTACTACTGCTACTAATTTGAATTAAAGAATTAAAGAAGAAGATAGAAAAGACCGGCGTCAGCGAAACAGGATGGCACTTTGAGACATGGACATCCCTTTCAGGCCCCGAATGGAATTTTGGAGGGCTTGAATTCGATGCCTTGTCTCTCGCCTGGCAACTTCCTGGTTGCCAGGGTCAGGAAATCTGTGATAATCACGGGTTTCCCCGATTCGTAGCGGCATGAGGCTGCCTGCTCAGCTTTGCGTGTGAGTTCGTTCCGAATTCACCTGCCAAGGTGGAGCAGATGTGTTGCGGGTTGCTGAGACTTGCCAAAATGGCCGTGGTTTCTTCCAGCCACCAAAATCATTCGAATCGCCAATTGACGCTTTACAGCTGACAGCCCAGTAACAAGCCCGTGAGGGCTACCAGGATTTATCATGAAACGCACCTACCAACCTTCCAAAGTCAAGCGCGCCCGTACCCACGGTTTCCTGACCCGCATGAAAACCCGCGGTGGCCGCGCAGTGATTGCTGCCCGTCGCGCCAAAGGCCGCAAACGCCTGGCTGTCTGAGCTGGTTTTTTGCAGGCAATCCAGACCCTTCGCGCTTGAACTGATGCTGGGCGCCAGTGCAACGGCTTAAAACCCGGGCGCAGTTCCAGGCCGTTCTGGCGGGAACCATCATTGCAAAAACACCGCACTTTGCACTGCACCGGAACCGGCTGGATGTCAGGACCGGGTCTTCACAGCCCAAAGAACCTGCCAGATTATTTCATCCGCACAACACCTGGATGGGTGCAATGGTTCCCAAACGCTGGGCCAAGCGGGCTGTGACACGCAACGCCATCAAAAGACAAATCTACGCCGTGAGTGCCGATTTTTCCCAGATGTACCCTCAGGCTGCGTTTGTGGTGCGTTTGCGCAGTGGTTTTGCCCGCGCGGATTTTGTCAGTGCTGTTTCCGATGAACTCAGGCAGGCTGTCCGCCGAGAAATTCAAACCCTGATGCAAGCTGGAGCCAAGGCCGCATGAGCCGTATTTTGACCACCTTGGTATGCCTTCCGCAAAAGGTCCTGATGGGCCTGGTCATGGCTTACCGCTTGCTGATCAGCCCTTCGCTGGGGTCGAACTGCCGTTTTGAGCCCAGTTGTTCTGCTTATTCGCTGCAGGCATTGCGCCAGCATGGCGCAGCCAAGGGCAGTTACCTGACATTGCGCCGCATCGGGCGCTGCCATCCCTGGTGCGATGGAGGACACGATCCGGTGCCGCCACCACAATCTGCCTCTTTTTTCAGCCGCCTGCTCACGCCTGCGGCTTCCATTCCTTCTGAAAAGACGCCGTCATGAACGACATCCGCCGCACCATCTTGTGGGTGATTTTTGGTTTTTCCATGGTTTTGTTGTGGGATCAGTGGCAGGTCGCTCATGGCAACAAAGCCACCTTTTTCCCGTCGAGTACCCAAACGGCCAAACCGCCCGTCGCCGCTGCACCAGTGTCTGCCGGCAGCGCCGCCGTGCCGTCCCCCGCCGCCAGTGTGGCGTCCGGTTCTCCGGCGGCGGTGCCTTCAGGCGCGCCATCGGTTGCACCGTCTGCCGCCAGGGAACGTGTGGTGGTCAACACCGATGTGCTTTCCCTGACGTTCGACAGCGAGGGAGGAACCCTGGTTCACTCGGCCTTCGTCAAGTACAAGGACATGGTCAACAAGGAACAAGGGTTTGTGCTGCTGGATGAAAGCACGAACCGCGTCTATGTGGCGCAGACCGGCCTGATTGCCGGCAGCAACGGCGGCACTTTCCCCACCCACAAGACGCCAATGACCCTGCTGCCGGGCGAGCGCACGTTCAAGGATGGGCAAAACGAGTTGCTGGTGCAATTTGAATCCGCTGATTTGGGCGGCGTGAAGCTGCTCAAAACCTACACCATCAAACGCGGCGCTTATGACTTGGCGGTGCGCCATGAAATCATCAACACCGGCAGCACCCCAGTCGCTCCGCAGCTATACCTGCAGCTGGTGCGTGACGGCAACAAGCCGCCTGGCGAATCGTCGTTCTACTCGACCTTCACCGGTCCGGCGATTTATACCGAAGCGAAGAAGTACCAGAAAGTCGAATTCAAGAAAATTGAAGACAACTCGGTGGATGTCGAGAAACAGGCGACGAACGGCTATGTGGCCATGGTGCAGCATTACTTTGCCTCGGCCTGGATACTGCCTGACGGCCTGAAGCGCGACCTGTTTTTCCGCAAGGTGGACACCAACCTCTATGCCGTTGGCATGATCACGCCACTGGACCCGATTGCCCCCGGTGCGACAAAAATTATCGACTCGAAGTTTTTTGTCGGCCCTCAAGAGGAAAAAGTTCTTGAGGCCTTGTCGCCCGGACTGGAACTCGTCAAGGACTATGGCTGGCTGACCATCCTGGCCAAGCCGCTCTACTGGCTGCTCGACAAACTGCACAGTTTCATTCAGAACTGGGGCTGGTCCATCGTGGCCTTGGTGTTGCTGCTGAAAATCGCTTTTTACTGGCTCAATGCCAAAGCCTATGCCAGCATGGCCAAGATGAAGGCGATCAACCCCAAGATCACCGAAATGCGTGAGCGCCTCAAAGACAAGCCGCAGGAAATGCAGCAGGCGATGATGAAAATCTACCGTGAGGAAAAGGTCAACCCGATGGGCGGTTGCTTCCCCATCATGATCCAGATTCCGGTCTTCATCGCGCTGTACTGGGTGCTGCTGTCCAGCGTCGAAATGCGGGGTGCACCCTGGATTTTGTGGATCAAGGATTTGTCGTCGCCTGACCCGTACTACATTTTGCCTGTGGTGATGGCCTTGACCACCATGCTCCAGACGGCACTGAACCCCGCCCCGCCTGACCCGATGCAGGCCAAGCTGATGTGGTTCATGCCGCTGATCTTCAGTGTGATGTTCTTCTTCTTCCCGGCCGGCCTGGTGCTGTACTGGATCACCAACAACATCCTGTCGATCACCCAGCAGTGGGTCATCAATACCCGGATGGGTGTTCCGCCGCAGTTCAACCTGCCGAAGTTCAAATAATAAAAAGGGCCGCTCAGCGGCCCTTTACCATTGAGGCGTCAATGCTGGCCCGCCATCACCATCCCATCGTTGCGATTGCCACCGCGCCAGGCCGCGGTGCCGTCGGCATCGTCCGTATTTCAGGCCAGCATATCGCTCCGGTGGTTCAGGCACTGTGTGGCCGTGCGCTTTCTCCACGCCAGGCAACATACCTGGCTTTCCGGGATGCCGACGGGCAGGTGATTGACAAGGGGCTGGCGATTTTTTTCCCCGCCCCGCATTCTTTTACCGGTGAAGACATCCTGGAATTGCAGGCACATGGCGGCCCGGTCGTCCTGCAACTGTTGCTGGCACGTTGCCTTGACGCCGCGGCTGCGACCGATCCGGTGACTGGTCAGCCGGTGCTGGCGGCATTGCGTGTGGCCGAGCCCGGCGAATTTTCCGAGCGGGCTTTTCTCAATGACAAGATTGACCTGGCGCAGGCCGAGGCCATAGCCGACCTGATCGATGCGAGCACCGAAACAGCCGCGCGGTCCGCAGCACGTTCAATGTCGGGCGAGTTTTCGCAGGCGATCAATCTCTTGCTGGAGCAACTGATCCATTTGCGCATGCTGATCGAGGCAACGCTGGATTTTCCGGAAGAGGACATTGATTTTCTGCAGCAGGCCGACGCGCAAGGCCAGTTGCTGCGACTGCAGGCCACCCTGGCCAGCGTGTTGCAGCGCGCCACCCAGGGCGCCATCCTGCGCGAAGGCATCAAGGTCGTGATTGCCGGACAGCCCAACGTTGGAAAAAGCTCCCTGCTCAATGCCCTGGCGGGTGCCGAACTGGCCATTGTCACGCCGGTAGCGGGCACCACCCGCGACAAGGTGTCGCAACTGATCCAGATCGAAGGCGTGCCGCTGCATGTGGTGGACACGGCCGGGTTGCGCGAGGCGCTGGATGAAGTCGAAAAAATCGGCATCCAGCGGGCATGGGCCGAGATCGAAAGCGCCGATGCCGTGCTGTTCCTGCACGACCTGACGCGTCAGAATACCGGCGACAGCACGGAAAATGCTATTGATTACATAGCTGAAGATGCACGTCTGGAAAGCGCGTTGGCTGTAAAACTCCATAAAAATACACCGGTCATCGATGTATGGAACAAATCCGACATGGCCAGCCCGGATGCCTTGAACCAGCTGAAAGGCGGCGTGTTGATTTCTGCCAAGACCGGTGCCGGCCTTCAAAGCCTGCGCGAGCAGTTGCTGAAGGTCGTGGGCTGGCAGGCTTCGCCTGAAGGGGTTTTCATGGCGCGTGAACGCCATGTCAGCGCATTGCGCCAGGTAGGCGGGCAGTTGATGACTGCCCAGGACCAGCTGGCCTCGGTCATGCCCGCACTCGACCTGCTGGCCGAAGATTTGCGGCAGGCCCAGCTGCAGCTGGGTTCAATCACTGGCGCCTTCAGCGCCGACGACCTGCTCGGCGAAATTTTTTCCAAATTCTGCATTGGAAAATAGGAATAACTGGCTGAAAAAACGGACGTGAAGAACGTCCTTTTTTGTTATTACCCTGTTTATTTTGGAAAGATATAAATTTCGGCGTATCAAAAGTAAGTGAAAGTTGAATTGTTCCCTCAGGTGTAAGCGCAAAGGTATCTTTGCCACACCATGAATGCACTACTTCCCGGCGCTATCCGTTTCGATGTTCAGACCCTGGCCCAGGTCATCCAAGACTGCGAGGCCAGCGATGCCTTGCGTTGTCAGCTCACCCTGCCGCACTGGACGACACTTGCGTCGTTCATGCATCCTTTTCCCCTTAACAAGGGCCAGGTCCTGATCGAGCAGGGCGCTCGGGACGCCACGCTCTATTTCATTGAAAGCGGCGCCTTGAGTGTCCATTGCGAGGATGAAAATGCCAAGGTCCAAACGGCCTCGATTGGTGCGGGCACCGTGTTGGGAGAGGGCTCATTTTTCTCAAACCAGCCGCGCCGGGCGACCGTTTATGCATCGAGCCCGTGCAAGATGTGGTGCCTCACCCCGTTGCGGTTCAAGGACCTGGCCCGTCACCACAGTTCCATCGCGCTTGAACTGACGTTGGCCATGGGATCAGTGATGGCCAAACGCCTGTGCATTCCTCCCAAGCGGGCGGCAGTGACCTGACTTGGTGTCTGTATTTCAACGAGCTGTCCTGAGCGTGCCATTTTTCAAGAAAAATGGCGTCGGTCAAGGACAGTTCCCGTGGCGTCCAGCACCAGTGCTTCACCCATTGCCATGCTTTCCCCGGTCAATGCGGTCATGTTGACCTGGTGCGTGACCCACACCTCAAACGTACCTTCGGGTATTTTCTTCAAGGCAGCGCGCAACTGCCCTGTCTGGGACTGTCTGGTGCGGGATTCAACAAAAAATGAATTGAGCGCCGGCCAGACCTTGTGACGACCAAACGCCAGGTCGGCGGTGTCCTTGCAGCGGCACCAGGCGCTGGACTGGACGGCGCTGGGTTCCAGACCACGCGATGTGAACCATTGACCGGTGCGTTCGGCATGGGTGCGTCCTTCAGGGCTGAGGTTGCGCTGGGTGCTGCACCGGTCCAGTTGAAACCCCAAGGGATCGCCAATCCCCGGATCGGTTGGCGCATGGCGCAAAAGCACCACGCAGGCGCCAGCGCGCAATTGCGCGCCCAGCGCATCGGGTTGCGCGTGCGCCAGCCAGGGAGCGGCCAGCAGTGTGGCGGTGAATTGCCGTCTGTGCATGCCGGTGTGAATCGCTAGCCGTCCAAAAGTTTCTGCTCGGCCAGAGCCAGTGCTTCCGGCTTGCCCGACAGGACCAGGGTGTCGCCCCCCTCCAGGCTGATGTCGTCAAGCGGCTTGAGCGTTTTGCCGTTGCTTCGCCGCAGGCTGACCACGCGCACATCGACCCTCTGCAGTGCCATGTCGCCGAGCGTCTGGCCAACCGAACTGAGGCCCGGAACCAGCGTCACGGTGGACAGACGCTCCTGCTCCAACTCGTCTGCGGTGTCGTCGTCAGCACCCCGAAAATACCCCCGCAGCAGGTTGTAGCGTTCGTCACGCTGGTCCTGCACCACACGGATCACGCGGCGCATGGGCACGCCCACCAGCGCCAGCGCGTGGCTGGCCAGCATCAGGCTGCCTTCAATGGCTTCCGGAACGACTTCCGTTGCACCGCCTGCCTTGAGCTTTTCCAGGTCGCGGTCATCCACGGTGCGCACAATGATCGGCACCGTGGGCGCATGTGTGCGTGCGTTGGCCAGCACTTTCAAGGCGCTGGCCGTGTCCAGATAGGTCACCACCACGGCGCTGGCCCGCACCAGCCCGGCCGCGATCAACGCCTGCAAGCGAACCGCATCGCCAAACACCACCGAGTTGCCTGCGGCCGCCGCTTGCCGCACGCGGTCGGGGTCCAGGTCCAGCGCAATATAAGGAATCCCTTCGCGTTCCAGCATGCGGCCCAGGTTCTGGCCGCAGCGCCCGTAGCCGCAGATGATCACGTGCCTGTTGGCGCTCATGGATTTGCTGGCAATCGTGGTCATTTGAAGCGACTGCTGCAGCCACTCGCTTGACACCAGCTTCATCACGATCCGGTTGGCATACAGGATGATGAAGGGCGTGGCCAGCATCGACAGCACCATGCTGGCCAGGACGGGGTTCATCAAGGCCGGTGGAATGAGCTTGCTGCCTTGCGCCAGCGACAGCAACACAAAACCAAACTCACCGGCTTGCGCCAAATAAAGCCCGGTGCGCAACGAAACCCCCTCGGTCGCTCCAAGAATGCGCGCCAGCACCGTGACCAGGATCAGTTTGAACACGACCGGCAGCGTCAGCAGCAGCAGCACCAACGCCCAATGGTCAACGACCTGGTGCCAGTCCAGCATCATGCCGACGCTGATGAAAAAAAGGCCCAGCAGCACATCGTGGAAAGGCCGAATGTCGGTTTCGACCTGGTGCTTGTACTGGGTTTCGGAAATCAGCATGCCTGCGATAAACGCGCCCAGTGCCAGGCTCAGTCCAGCGAGTTCGGTCAGCCAGGCCAGCGCCAGCGTCACCAAGAGAAGATTGAGCACAAACAACTCTTCGCTTTTTCGCCGCGCCACGATCGTGAGCCACCAGCGCATGACATGCTGTCCGCCTGTCAGCAGCAGGCCCAGCAGCACCGCAGCCTTCAACGCGGCAATGCCCAGGCTCATGAACAACTCGTCGGCAGGCGAACCGAGTGCCGGTATCAGCACCAGCAGCGGTACCACGGCCAGATCCTGGAAAAGCAGGACGCCCATCACCCGCTTGCCATGCTCGGACGCCATTTCCAGCCGCTCGGCCAGGAGCTTGACCACAATCGCCGTGCTGCTCATGGCCAAGGCGCCCGACAGCGACAGCGCGGTTTGCCACTGCATGGTCCAGAGCGTCGGCGCCATGGCCGCCAAAAACAGCGAACCCAACGTCACCAGCAGCATGGTGAGCGCCACCTGAAGCAGGCCCAGGCCGAACACATGGCGGCGCATCGATCGCAACTTGGGCAGGTTGAATTCCAGCCCGATCACGAACATCAAGAACACCACGCCAAATTCGCCCAGATGGCGCACACCGTCGGCGTCCTGCGACAAGGCCAGCGCATGCGGGCCAATCACCACGCCGACGGCCAGGTAGCCCAGCATGGGCGGCAATTTGAACGAGCGGCAAATGACCACCCCGAGCACGGCGGCCAGCAGGTACAAAAGGGTCAGTTCAAGCGCGCTCATTGGTTGATGGTAGCTGAAGGATATTGCGTGGCGGGCCAGTCTGGGGCACCTTTTCGCAGGGCTGTCGGTGACAGGCATCGATAGAATGCAGCCATGAATTTTGATGCTGCGACCATTGATGCCAAGCAGGTTTTGAGCCTGGCCCGAAAAACGTTTGAAATTGAAGCCGCCGCCGTGCTGCACCTGGCCAGCCGAATCGGCGACGAGTTTGTTCAGGCGGTCGGGTTGATGGTGGCCTGCCCGGGCCGCGTGGTCGTCATGGGCATGGGGAAAAGCGGTCATATCGGCCGAAAGATTGCGGCCACGCTGGCGTCGACGGGTACAGCCGCCTTGTTTGTGCATCCGGCCGAAGCCAGCCATGGCGATCTGGGGATGATTCAGGCCAGCGACGTGGTGCTGGCCATTTCCAACAGCGGCGAAAGCCAGGAACTGGTCGCGATTCTTCCCGTATTGGTTCGTCTGGGCGTGGCGCTGGTTGCCATGACGGGTGGCCGGGAATCCACGCTGGCCAGACAGGCCCGCATCACGCTCGACACCAGTGTTGCCCGGGAAGCCTGCCCGTTGAATCTCGCACCCACGGCCAGCACCACGGCGCAGCTCGCCATGGGCGATGCCCTGGCCGTGGCGCTGCTCGACGCGCGCGGCTTTCGGGAAGAAGATTTTGCCCGCTCGCACCCTGGCGGTGCGCTGGGTCGCAAGTTGCTGACCCATGTGAGCGACGTGATGCGCAGCGGCAGCGCTGTTCCGCAGGTGCTGGCCGAAACTTCATTTACCGAACTCATGCGCGAGATGAGTGCCAAGGGATTGGGCGCTGCGGCTGTGGTGGACACCTGCCAGCAGGTTCTTGGAATTTTTACAGACGGAGACTTGCGCCGTCTGGTCGAGAAAGGCGCGGACTTGCGTCGCCTCAGCGCCGCCGATGTGATGCATGTCAATCCGCACACCGTCGGCATAAGCGCGCTTGCCGTGGAAGCTGTGGCGCTGATGGAACAGCACCGCATCAACAGCATGCTGGTGGTGGATGAAGCGGGAAGGCTTTGCGGCGCGCTCAGCACCAACGACCTGATGCGTGCAAAGGTCATTTGATATGGCAGTCTCTGATCTTGCAACGACCGAGCCTTTCCTGAATTTTTCACCGGAACTTCTGCTGAAGGCCCAGGGCGTCAAGGTTGCGTTTTTTGATGTGGACGGTGTTCTGACCGATGGCGGCTTGTATTTTTCGGAATACCCGGAAGGGCATGAACACGCTTGCGAAGTAGACGGCTTCAGATCGTCCGGTGAAACCATCAAACGCTTCAACACCCTGGATGGTCACGGGCTCAAGCTGCTGCAAAAAGCGGGCATCACGCCGGTGGTCATCACGGGCCGGGACAGCGCGGTGCTGCGTGGACGACTGCGCGCGCTGGGGATCCAGCATTGCCACTTCGGCACCGAAGACAAGCGCCCGGCTGCCGAGCAAACCCTCAAGGCGCTTGGGCTGGACTGGAAGGCCGCTGCTGCAATGGGCGACGACTGGCCCGACCTGCCGGTGATGCGCCGTGCGGCATTGAGTTGCGCGCCGGCCAATGCCCACCTGGAAGTCAGGTCACGCGCCCACCATGTCACACAGACCCGGGGAGGCCAGGGAGCCGTTCGCGAATTTTGTGATTTGCTGCTGGTGGCCAGCGGCCACTATGCCGGACTGTTGCGCGGGTACCTGGCATGACGGAAACTTCGGACAGCCGTACAAACCTCGGCAAGGTCTCGATGCCGCAGAAAAGTGGATGGCGAAGGTTTCTATCGCTCTGGGACCGGACCGCCATGTACATGCCGCTTCTCATGATGGCCGCTCTGGCCTTGGGAACCTATTGGCTGGTGCGCAATACGCCAACGTTCAGTGCGCCTGAGGCCGTCAGGGAAGTAGGGCATGAAATTGATTATTTCATGCAGAATTTCACCATCAAGACCTTTGCCGAGGACGGCAAACTCAAAAGTGAAATCGCGGGAACGGAGGCCCGGCATTTTGCCGATACCGACATACTGGAAATCGACCAGGCACGCATCCACAGCATCAACATCAACGATCAACTCACCACGGCCACGGCCAATCGGGCGTATTCAAATGGCGACGGCTCGGAGGTCCAATTGACCGGCAATGCACGGGTGGTGCGCGAAGCAAGCCGCGACGCACAAGGAAAGCAAGCACCCAGACTGGAATTTCGTGGTGAATTTCTCCATGCTTTCTTGAATGAAGAGCGCGTCCAGTCGCATTTGCCTGTCCTCCTGATCCGGGGGGCTGACCAGTTCACCGGGAATGTCTTTACCTATAACAACCTGGACCAGGTGGCCGTTCTGACGGGCCGTGTTCGCGGGGTCTTGATGCCGAAATCAGCAAACCGAGCCACTGCCCCTGTTCCTGAACCAAAATAGTCAGAGGTTGTTTTCGGCGGCGTGAAGGGAATGCTTGCACACCCGTCATGCAGGTCCTGGCGGAGTCAGCGTGAAGAAAGACGGCACATCGCATCCGGATCGCCCATAGGGGCAGAACCACTCGGGGTTTTTTTCTTGCCATGGCGACACATGAACTGAAATGCAAAACGGCTTCAAAACCGAAGTTTTGAAGCCGTTTCAAGCGATCTTCAGTCAGAAACTGAAGAAGCTGTTTCTGCAGGCCCGTTGGCCTGTCGGGAAACAGCAGCGCTTAGTAGCCGCCGCGTCCACCGCCGCCACCACCACCGGAACGTCCGCCGCCAGCACCGCCGCCGTACGGGCTGCGGAAACCGCCGTCGCCGCCGCCACCGGAAGAACGACCGCCACCGCCGCCGCCATATCCACCGCCGCCGCCGCCACCGCCAGCGCCGCCACCAGAGCCGCCACCGCCGGAGCGATCGCCACCACCGCCGCCGCCGCCATATCCACCGCCGCCGCCGAAGCCACCGGTGCGTGGAGGACGTGCCTCCATCGGACGGGCTTCGTTCACCACCACGCTACGGCCACCCAAAGGTTGACCGTTCATGCCGTTGATGGCTGCTTGTGCTTCTGCATCGCTGGCCATTTCGACAAAGCCAAAGCCCTTGGAGCGACCGGTGTCGCGTTCCATCATGACTTTGGCGCTGGTCACAGCGCCGAATTGACCAAAAGATTGCTGCAGGTCTTCGTCACGCACCGAGTAAGGCAGGTTGCCGACGTATAGTTTGTTGCCCATGAAGGGACTCCTCTAAAACACATAAATAAAAGCGATGGGGTCCCGAAAGCACAACAAATCTTCAATGTACCGCTGTAGCGCGCGAAACTGACCGATCACCTAACAAGTGCAAACTTCAAATTTGCACCGATATATTATGCTTTAGTTCCTCAAAAAAACACCAATGGAATTTCCTTCCAACAGCCTTGTCACCAAGACTCGGTAGGTAGTAACGCTGACTTTCTGACGGTTGATTTGAAGCCGGAATAATTTTGAATTGATGGCAGTGCTTGCAAGAACAAAAAGTCTCGATTTCTTGTGATTTCAATAATTTCACAAAGTTACCAATCAGTCTTGTGTTCAGGCGTTATGTCAATGCGGGGCGTCGACCGGACGGTGCTTTCAAGCGCCTTTTTTTTGGATCAATCACTCTCTCAAAATAATCTTGAGAACGCGATACGCGATGCAGCCATAAATGCCTTGCCCTGCGGCAACGCAAACATCGCCAGACAAGACAGCACGTGCATTGAGTGGGTAAAGCGAAGGCATGCATGTGATCAGCGTATCAACCTGCGGTTTTTATGGCGTCCATAACGCACCGATGAAACGGCTGTTCATGGTGCCACGTCACCACGTCGTCATCAGCCGTGTCGAGAGCATTCCAGAAGCCACCGATACAATGCCCGCTGTCATTGGGGAGTAGCCGCCCTTCTTCACTGAGAGGGGTTTGCGTCAACAGACTTGTGGGGCCTTGCAACAAGGCCAACATGGCGCAAACAGCATCCAGCCTGGCGAGACCTTTGACTGCACAGCCTCCAGAACTTTTTGAAAAGCTTCGGGCCGGGGACGTCGTGCAGTCATTGGTTTTATGAACCGGCCTGGGCTGTTTATTTCATGGAAGCTTTCCTTGTCTCGACCGGTATCGTCGGCCTCGCTGAAATGGGCGACAAAACCCAGCTTCTCGCGCTGGTGCTGGCGGCAAAATTCAGAAAACCCTGGCCCATCGTTCTGGGCATCCTGGTGGCCACGGTGGCCAACCATGCGATGGCGGGGGCACTTGGCGCATGGGTGACCACCTTCCTGGGGCCACAAACCCTGCGCTGGATACTGGGCGTCTCTTTCATCGCGATGGCGGCGTGGATGCTGATCCCCGACCAACTCGATGAAGACATCAGCGCCAGCAAGCCCCTGCGGTTCGGGGTGTTCAGCACCACGGTGTTCGTGTTTTTCCTGGCGGAGATGGGCGACAAGACGCAGATTGCCACCGTGATGCTGGCCGCGCGTTATGACGCCTATGTCTGGGTGGTGGCCGGCACCACGCTGGGCATGATGCTGGCCAATGCGCCGGTGGTCTGGCTCGGCAGCAAATTCATGCATCTGATTCCGCTGCGCGTGGTGCATGTCGTGTCGGCGCTGGTTTTTGCCGCGCTGGGTGCGCTGGCGCTGGTGATGCCGGCATAGGCGTGTGCCGGATGGCCAGATGGCTATACTGGCAACGCGCCGATTTGCTCAGCTTGCGGGCGCGTAAAAAGTACGGCTAAAGACGATCCTCCCTATGAACCCGGACTCGCCTTGGCGATGCCGGGTTTTGTTTTTTCAGCCGCGTCCGCTGTTTTTTCTGTCCTGATCTTGAGTCTGTTTTACCGTGGATCCAACAACAGTGCCTATTGCCCCCCTCCTTGTCGCCACGCCCGAGTCGATGCACTTTGCCGAGGCCTTGCTGCTCCGCAGCGGTGCCTCGATTCGCGCCTACGACCTGAGCTATGAAACCTACGGCCAGCTCAATGCCGACCAATCCAACGCCGTGCTGGTCTGCCATGCCCTGAACGCCTCGCACCACGTCGCCGGCGTTTACCTCGACGAAGCAGGGCAGGTCAAGGACAAATCCGAAGGCTGGTGGGACACCATGATCGGGCCGGGCAAGCCGCTGGACACCGACCGGTTTTTTGTCATCGGCGTGAACAACCTCGGCTCGTGCTTTGGCTCCACCGGGCCGATGCAGACGCACCCGGACACAGGCGAGGTGTATGGCGCCGATTTCCCGGTGGTCACCGTACAGGACTGGGTCGAGGCCCAGGCCCGGCTGCTCGATGCGCTCGGCATCCAGACGCTGGCCGCTGTCATGGGCGGCAGCCTCGGCGGCATGCAGGCGCTGGCCTGGACGCTGCAATATCCGGCGCGCGTGCGCCACGCGGTGGTGGTGGCCAGCGCGCCCAACCTGACGGCTGAAAACATCGCCTTCAACGAAGTCGCCCGCCGCGCCATCGTCACCGACCCGGACTTTCATGGCGGCCACTTTTACGAGCGCGGCGTGCTGCCCAAGCGCGGCCTGCGCATTGCCCGCATGATCGGCCACATCACCTACCTCAGCGACGACGTGATGAATGCGAAGTTTGGCCGACAGCTCAGGCGCGCGGTGACCGAAGACGGGCTGGCCGGCGTTTACAACTACAGCACGCAAGACGTTGAATTTGAAATCGAAAGCTATCTGCGCTACCAGGGCGACAAGTTTGCCGAATACTTTGATGCCAACACCTATTTGCTCATCACCCGCGCACTTGACTACTTCGATCCGGCGGCTGAATTCGGCGGCGACCTGAGCCGCGCACTGGCCCAGGCCAGCGCCAAATTTCTGCTCGTCAGCTTCACCACCGACTGGCGCTTTTCTCCCGCGCGCAGCCGCGAAATCGTCAAGGCGCTGCTCGACAACAAGCGCGACGTCAGCTACGCAGAAATTGACGCGCCCCATGGACACGATGCCTTTTTGCTCGATGACGCACGCTACATGGGCGTAGTACGCTCCTATTTTCAGAGCAAGGTGGCCGTATGACCGGAACGACGCAAACCAACCTGCCGCCGTCGCCGGACCAGTTGTCGATTGCCCGGCTGGTGCCCCACGGTTCGCGCGTGCTCGACCTGGGCTGCGGCAACGGCGCATTGCTCGACTATTTGATCCGGGAGCGCGGCTGCTCGGGCTACGGCGTCGAGATTGACGACGCCAACGTGCAGGCCTGCGTGGCGCGCGGTGTCAATGTGATCCAGTTCAACCTTGAAGACGGGCTGGCGCTGTTCAGCGACGCGTCGTTTGACGTGGTGCTGCAGATCGACACCCTGCAGCACTTGCGCAATGCCGAAGTCATGCTGCGCGAAACCGCGCGTGTGGGGCGTATTGGCGTCGTCGCCTTTCCCAATTTTGCCCACTGGCCGAACCGGCTGGCCGTGCTGCGCGGGCGCATGCCGGTGACCAAGGTGCTGCCGTACCAGTGGTACGACACGCCGAATATCCGCGTCGGCACGCTGCGGGATTTTGCCGCGCTGGCCCGGCAAAACCAGCTGCAGGTGCTCGATTCGTTCGGTTTGCAGGACGGCCAGGAAATCCGTTTCTGGCCGAATGCCCGCGCCAGCCGGGCGGTGTTCAAGCTGCAGCGGGCCTGACGCTGCGGCAGGCGAAATACGACGCCACAGGGCATTGACATTTCGTTTTCAGCGCCTGACGCGCCGGTTTGCGTTTCCTCGCGCGAAGCTTTCAAATTCTCGCCGCTGCCCGGCTTTATCAGCTTCGGCGGGCCGTGGTCGGGCTGTTTGCCAATCTCGCTCTGTTTTTTATAGCTGATAGGGCACGTCCAGCAAGCGCAAGATGTCGTTTTTATTCAAAAAACGACACCTTTACGCTCACCAGGTCCTGCTGGCGGCGCTGGCCTTATGGCGGCTCCGTTGGGGCGTCATTGCGGGGATTACTGCTTTGGGTCTGGCCGGCCTTGCGCTGGGGCTGATGGGCTGGGCTTGACCGCGCCCCTGCAAACGCCGCGCCTGCCGCGTGCCACCGACGCGCTCCGCCGGCGGTATGCTCTGGCCCATGCACGCCTCCCCTGAAAGTCCCCGCGCTGCTTCAGCGCGCCGCCTCGCAGGCCGCCTGCTGGAGCGCCTGTTTGGCCCCTGGGGTCACTGGGTCACGCCGGCCACGCTGCGGATTGACGCGATGGCCGGCCTGCTGGGCGCGGTGCTGGTGCTGCCGCAAGGCATTGCCTTTGCCACGCTGGCCGGGTTGCCGCCCGAATACGGCCTGTACACGGCGGTGGTGCCGTGCATCATTGCCGCGCTGTTCGGCTCCAGCTGGCAAGTCATGTCGGGGCCGACCAATGCCAATTCGCTGGCGCTGTTTGCCATGCTGTCGCCGCTGGCCCTGGCCTTCAGCCCGGCCTACATTCAACTGGCATTGGCCGTGACCGTGATGGTGGGCGTGCTGCAGTGGCTGATTGGCGCGCTGCGGCTGGGCATGCTGGCGAATTTCATTTCGCCGTCCGTGCTGTTCGGTTTCACCTCCGGGGCGGCATTGCTGATTGCCGTGCATGCCTTGCCCGATTTTCTGGGGATTGCCGCCTCACCCGAACACGGCGCGGGCGCGGTACTGGCGCATGCGTTCACGCAACTGCCATCGGCGCAACCTGCCGCGCTGGCCGTGGCCGCCATCACGCTGGCCGTCGCGCTGGGGCTGCGCCGCTATCGCCGCAACTGGCCCTACATGCTGATCGGGCTGGTGGTGGCGACGGCGCTGGCCTGGGTGTGGGGCCGCTTTCTGGGCGGCGGCGCCACACCGGCTTCGTCACTGCGCGTGATCGGGCAAATCGCCACGCCGTGGCCGCGTTTCGAGCTGCCGCGCATCACCTGGGCGCAGGCGTCGGAGCTGGTCGGCCTGGCGTTTGCGCTGACCATCGTGGCGCTGGGCCAGGCGATTTCGATTGCCAAGACCGTGGCCATGCACTCGGGCCAGCGCATCGACGCCAACCGTGAATTCAGGGGGCAGGGGCTGTCGAACATCATCGGCGGGTTTTTTTCCAGCTACGTGTCCTGCGGCTCGATGAACCGCTCCATGCCGAATCTGCAAGCCGGTGCCCGGACGCCGCTGGCCTCGGTGTTCTCGGCGCTGCTGCTCTTGGGGCTGGTGGCGGTCAGTTCGCAGTTGCTGGCGCATATTCCCATGGCCGCGCTGTCGGCGCTGCTGCTCCTGGTGGCGCTGAGCCTGCTGGACTTTGCGCGCTGGCGCCAGCTGTTCAACCTGAGCCGCACCGATTTCGGCGTGGCGCTGGCCACCATGGTCGCCACCGTCACGATCCGGCTCGAAATGGCGATTTTGCTTGGCATGCTGCTGTCGCTGATGTCATTTTTGTACCGCACCTCGCGGCCCGCGATGCGCAGCATGGGCTTTGACAGCCGGGGTGCGGACCGGCAGTTGGTGGTGATTGACAATGCACCGCAATCATCTGAAGACGCATCCCCCTCGGGGGGCAGCGCAGTACGCGAAGCGACAAGCGTGGGGGCCACATTCTTGCCGGAGTGTCCGCAACTCAAGCTGCTGCGCATGGAGGGCGAGGTGTATTTCGGCGCGACCCAGCATGTCGCCGACATCCTGCACGCGCTGCGCACCCAGCCGCATCCGCAAAAGCACCTGCTGGTGATGGCCAAGAGCATGAACTTCATCGATCTGGCCGGGGCCGAACTGTGGGAAGCCGAACTCGCCGCGCGCCGGGCGATGGGCGGCAATCTGTACTTTCACCGGCCCCGCCCGGAGGTGATCCGCATGTGGCGCAAGACCGGTTTTACCGACGTGCTGGGGCCGGAACACCAGTTTTCCGACAAATTCACCGCCATTGCCACCATTTTCACCAAGCTGGACCCGGAGATTTGCCGGCATTGCAGTGCC
>JBBSRS010000009.1:0-19153 GCA_038242795.1 Burkholderiales bacterium | reverse complement strand
GAGGACGATTTCGACAAGTGCTACGCCATCAACGTCAAGAGCATTTATCTGGCGACCGTCCATGCGACGCCGGTCTTCAGAAGCCAGGGCGGCGGCAGCTTCATCAACATTGCCTCGACCGCCGGCGTGCGGCCGCGCCCGGGTTTGACCTGGTACAACGGCTCCAAAGGCGCGGTCATCACCACCTCCAAGTCGCTGGCGGCCGAGCTGGGGCCGGACAACATCCGGGTCAATTGCGTGAACCCGGTGTTCAACCCCGACACCGGCCTGTCGGTCGACTTTGCCGGCGGACCGCTCGACGAAGACCGCAAGGCGCGCTTTCGGGCAAGCATTCCGCTGGGGCGGTTTTCGACGGCGCTGGACGTGGCCAATGCCGTGCTCTACCTGGCCAGCGACGAGGCCGACTTCATCAGCGGCGTCTGCCTGGAGGTGGATGGCGCCCGCTGTGTCTGAGAAAAAGACGCGAGCCCTTGACCTGCATCAGGCCGATCACGCATATCTGCCGTGGGTAAAGCCGGCAGCGCGGGGACTAAACAGACCGATGGGGTAAATTCTCCCCAAGGCCCATCACCATGACAGACACACCACGCAAGATCATTCCCCTGGCAGACCTGCGTTATGCCAGCCGCATTCCCGCCGTTCCGGCCCACCTGACAGCGCCGACCGGCCTGCTCAGCGACACATTGGGCCGGCCGCTGCGCGATTTGCGCATCAGCGTGACCGACCGCTGCAACTTTCGCTGCAACTACTGCATGCCGAGCGAGATTTTCGACAAGGACTATGCGTTTTTGCCGCAAAGCTCGCTGCTGAGCTTTGAAGAAATCACCCGCCTGGCGACGATTTTCGTGGCCCACGGTGTCGAAAAAATCCGGCTCACCGGCGGCGAACCCTTGCTGCGCAAGAACCTGGAAGTGTTGATCGGCATGTTGGCCAAGCTGCAGACGCCCGGGGGCAAGCCGCTGGACATCACGCTGACGACCAATGGCTCGCTGCTGGCCCGAAAAGCCCAGTCGCTGAAAGACGCCGGTCTGCAGCGCGTCACCGTCAGCCTCGATGCATTGGACGACGCGATTTTTCGCGGCATGAACGACGTTGATTTTCCGGTGGCCGACGTGCTTCGGGGCATTGAGGTGGCGCACCAGGTCGGCCTGGCGCCGGTCAAGGTCAACATGGTCGTCAAGCGCGGCACCAACGACCACCAGATTCTGCCGCTGGCACGGCATTTCCGGCATTCCGGCGCGGTGCTGCGGTTTATCGAATTCATGGATGTGGGCGCGACCAACGGCTGGCGCATGGACGAGGTGATGCCCTCCAGCCAGGTGATTGAACGGCTGCATGCCGAATTTCCCCTGGCGGCCATCGATCCCAACTACAGCGGCGAAACCGCCGAACGCTGGCGCTATGTGGACGGCGCGGGTGAAGTCGGCGTGATCAGCAGCGTGACGCAGGCGTTTTGCGGCGAATGCAACCGGGCACGCCTGTCCACCGAAGGCAAGCTGTTTTTGTGCCTGTTCGCCAGCCAGGGCCATGACCTGCGCGCCTTGCTGCGCGGCAATCTGGCCGACGAGCAGATCGCCGCGGCTATAGCGCCGATCTGGCAGACGCGTTCGGACCGCTATTCAGAACTGCGCGCCGGGTTGCCGCCCGATGCCAGTCCGGCTGGCAGCGCCAAGCGCATTGAGATGAGTTACATCGGCGGGTGAGTGTGGCCCCCACGCTCCCCACTGCGTGTGGTTCGCTGCCCCCCGAGGGGGCGCTGCGCCTGCGGCCTGGCGAAGCCAGTTCCGCGGCCCCTGCTGGTGGGGAGGTGCCGTGCCAACGGTTGCTGATGTGTTTACTTTGCTCGCTTTGGGGATGATCTGAATGCGGTCTGGCAAAGCTGGTTTCCCAGCCCTTGCTGGGAGAAAATACTGCCTCAACGCTTGCGCTTCGCATAATCCACATTTTTAGGAAAACTGGATGACCATGAACATGAAGACACCTTTGCATGCCGAAGCCATCACGGGCGTGATCCTGGCGGGCGGGCGGGGCTCGCGCATGGGTGGGGTCGACAAGGGGCTGCAAAACTTCAACGGTGTGCCGCTGGCCCTGCACACCCTGATGCGGCTGTCGCCGCAGGTGGGCGAAATCATGGTCAATGCCAACCGCAACCTCTCCGCCTACGAATCCTTTGGCGTTCCGGTCTGGCCCGACACGACCTCGCTGGGTGACTATGCCGGGCCGCTGGCCGGTTTCATCACCGGGCTGGAACGCTGCGAAACGCCTTACCTGCTGACCGTGCCGTGCGACACGCCGCTGTTTCCCACCGACCTGGTGGCGCGCATGGCCGACGCCATGGCGCAGGAAGATGCCGACTTTGCCGTCGCCGCCGCGCGTGAAGAAGACGGCCTGTTGCGTCCGCAGCCGGTGTTTTGCCTGATGGGCGTGGACATGCTTGAAAGCCTGGTCCGTTTCACCCAGGCGGGCGGCCGGAAGATCGACGCCTGGACGGCGCAGCACCACACCGTCATCGTGCCCTTCGACCAGCCGGGCGACACGCCGCATGGCTTTTTCAATGCCAACACCCTGGCCGAACTGCACCAACTCGAAGCCCGGCAACCGTGAACGCCATCGACGCCATTGCCGCCCAGTTGCAGGGCTACGACCCGCAGGCCATGACCGCCGACGGCGTGCGCGACTTTCTGGCCCGGTTGGTGGCGCCGGTTCAGGACGCCATTGAACTGCCCTTGTTTGAAGCCCTTGGCCACGTTCTGGCAGCCGATGTGGTGTCGCCCTTCGACGTACCGCCGCATGACAACTCGGCCATGGACGGTTTTGCGTTGTCGGGTGCGGAACTGGCGTTGGATTCAGCACTGGAGTTGCGAATCGTTGGCACGGCGCTGGCGGGCAAGGCCTGGCAAGGCACTGTCCAGCGCGGCCAGTGCGTGAAAATCATGACCGGCGCGGTGATGCCGGCGGGCCTGGACACGGTGGTTCCGCAGGAATTCGTCCAGCTTCGCCGAACCGGTGAACAGGAAACCGTCACGATTCCGGCAGGCCTGCTGCGCCTGGGCGACAACCGCCGACTGCGCGGCGAAGACCTGGCGCAAGGCCAGCCAGCGCTACAAAAAGGCGAGCTGCTCACGCCCGCCCGGCTGGGGCTGGCAGCCTCTTTGGGTCTTAAAACACTGACAACCTGGCGGCCCCTGCGCGTGGCCTACTTTTCCACTGGCGACGAAATTTTGTCGCTGGGCGAAGCGCCCCGTGAGGGCGCCGTGTACGACAGCAACCGCTACACCGTCTTCGGCCTGCTCAAGCGCCTGGGTTGTGCAGTCATCGACCTGGGCGTGGTGCGCGACGAGCCGGCGCTGCTGGAAGCGGCCTTCACCGAAGCCGCCCGGCAGGCCGACGCCATCATCACCTCGGGCGGCGTGAGCGTCGGCGAGGCCGACTACACCAAGGCGATGATGAAAAAGCTGGGCGACGTGGCGTTCTGGCGCATCGCCATGCGGCCGGGCCGGCCCATGGCGGTGGGACGCATTTCAAGCCTCAAATTAGCACCTGGCGCAAGTGGGGCCGGCGCTGACAGCTATCAAAAAGAAAGCAAGGGCGCAGTGCTGTTCGGTCTGCCCGGCAACCCGGTGGCGGTGATGGTGACCTTCCTGGCGTTTGTGCGCCCGGCCCTCTTGCAGATGATGGGCGCGCGGCCTGAACCCGAGGTGCTGCTCAAGGCGCGCAGCTTGGAAGCCATCCGCAAGAAACCCGGCCGCACCGAATACCAGCGCGGCCGCGTGGCCACCGCGCCGGACGGCAGCCTGCATGTCAAAATCACCGGCAGCCAGGGCTCGGGCGTGCTGCGCTCGATGGCCGAGGCCAACGGCCTCATCGTGCTGCACCACGGCCAGGGCAACGTCGCGGCCGGTGATGAAGTCGATGTGATGATGTTCGATGGCGCCATCTGAAGCCGGTACCGCTTCAGGCGGCCGGTCGGGTGCTGCGGGCCGCCAGCAGGTGAAAGCCACCGGCCAGCGCCAGCATCAACACCAGCACCAGCCCCCACATGACCCAGACCAGCGGCGACAGCCAGCCGAGCAGGGGTGCGATCCAGCTGGTGGCCGTGACCATGGAACCGAGCAGTTCGCTGATGCTTGCCTTCAGCGGCTCAATGACACCGGGCGGCACCCACACCCCCAGCCAGTCGGGCAACGGCCATTGCGCCATGGCCTGCACACCGCGAATCGCCGGATCAGCAGACGACGCGGCCAGCCAGTTGACAGCAGCGGCCAGCATGGCAGCGGCGCCGGTCCACAGCAACGCCAAAAAACCGGTCACGCCCCAGATCAGCAGTTTCATCATTTCCCCCCCTGTTGTTTGAATGCCAAGCCAGCGCAAGATTGCGCCATGGGGGTATTGGAGCAAAAGCGCGGTAACTTCACTGTCGGCGGTCCGAAAAGTCCGGAAAAAAATCGGGGACAACTTTCAGCCTTACATCATGGCGATTTCAAGCGATCAGCAACCAGGCCTGAAGTTGCAGGCCGTGCTGCAAGAGCCAACCGGAAGCAACGACCTGTCGGATTTTTTAAAACAGGAATGGACCGGGTGTGGCAAGCAAACCGCAACGGTTCAGGCTATTCGTTCGCCTGCCGGGGAGAGTCCACTACGGAACGGTTTATTTGCCGGCCAGCGCCTCGTGAACGGCGGGCGCTTCGCGTACCTCGGCGGTTTTCGCGCCTGGCACCGCAGCGCGGGCAAACAGCGCGTACATCGTTGGCACCACAAACACGGTCAGCAGCGTGCCCAGGGACATGCCGCCCACGATGACCCAGCCAATCTGGGTGCGGCTTTCAGCCCCGGCGCCCGAAGCCAACGCCAACGGCAAGGCGCCCAGCACCATGGCGCCGGTGGTCATCAGGATGGGGCGCAAGCGCTGCGAAGACGCTTTGACCAATGCATCGATCATGTCCAGGCCTTGCCCACGCAGCTGGTTGGTGAACTCGACGATCAGGATGCCGTGCTTGGTGATCAGGCCAACCAGCGTGATCAGGCCAATCTGTGAATAGACGTTGAGCGAGCCGCCGCTCCACTTCAGCGCCAGCAAGGCGCCAATCATCGACAGCGGCACCGACAGCATGATCACCAGCGGATCGACAAAGCTTTCAAACTGGGCGGCCAGCACCAGGAAAATGAACACCAGTGCCAGCACGAACACGATGACCAGCGCACCCTGCGAATTCCTGAATTCGCGCGACGTGCCGTTCAAGTCGGTGCTGTAGCCGGTTTTCAGCACCTTGGCGGCGGTCTGGTCCATGAAGGCCAGCGCTTCGCCCAGCGAGTAGTCGGACGCCAGGCTGGCGGTGATGGACACCGAACGGCGCTGGCCAAAGTGGTTCAGTTCACGCGGTGACACGCTTTCGGTCACCTTGACGAGGCTGGACAGCGGGATCATCGCGTCGTTGCGGCCACGCACATAGATGCGGTCGATGTCTTCGGGCGTGGTGCGGCCGCTGGCGGCCGTCTGCACCACCACGTCGTACTGTTCTGCATCGCGCTTGTAGCGGGTGACGTTGCGTCCGCCCAGCAGCGTCTCTATGGCCTTGGCCACGACTTCGACACTCACGCCCAGGTCAGCCGCCTTGTCGCGCTCTACGTCGATGCGCAGTTCGGGCTTGTTCAGCCGCAGGTCCACGTCAGGCGAGACGATGCCGGGGTTCTTCGCAATCTCGTCAAGCATCCGGCGCACCACGCCATTGAGGTTCTGGTAGCTTTCCGAGGTCTGGATGACAAAGTTGAGCGGCCGCTCGCGAAAGCCCTGGCCCAGCGAAGGCGGCGTGATCGGAAAAGCCGTCACTCCAGGCAATGCATTGAATTTCGGCTGCAACTCGCGTGCCATGTCCATGGTGGAGCGCGTGCGGTCTTTCCAGTCCACGGTGCGGTACACCACGCTGGCCTGCGCCACCGTCGGGTTGCCGACACTGGCAAAGATGCGGTCGAATTCCTTGAACGGCTGGCCTATTTTTTCAAGTTCCTGGGCATAGCGGTTGGTGAAGTCGAGCGTGGAGCCGTCAGGCGCGTTGACGCTGGCCAGAATCACGCCCCGGTCTTCCATGGGCGAGAGTTCCTGCTTCATGGTCGGGAAGATCAGCAAGATGGCCGCGCCACTGACCAGCATGACCGCCAGCACCAGCCAGCGTGCCTGCAGCACGAACCCCTTGAAGCGCTGGCCCGCCCCAGCCGCGCCGGTTGCGCCGACCCGGGGCACGAAGCGCGCCGTCACGATCCAGCGCAAGAGCGCGCCGTAGCGGTCCGAAATGCTGGTCAGCACGCGCTCCATGGTGCTGTCGAAGCGGTTTGGCTTGGGATTGTGCTTGAGCAGCAGCGTGCACAGCATGGGCGTGAGCGTTAGTGCCACCACCCCCGACACCACCACCGCGCCGGCCAGCGCCAGCGCGAACTCGACGAACAGCCGGCCGGTTCGCCCCGGCGTGAAAGCCAGTGGCGCATACACCGCCACCAGCGTGGCGGTCATGGTGACGATGGCAAAACCAATCTCGCGCGCGCCCTTGATGCCGGCCGAAAACGGGTCCATGCCCTCCTCGATGTGGCGAAAGATGTTTTCCAGCATCACGATGGCGTCGTCCACCACCAGGCCGATGGCCAGAACCAAGGCGAGCAAGGTGAGCGTGTTGATGGTGAAGCCGGCCAGCGCCATCAGCGCAAAGGTGCCGATCAGGCTGACCGGAATGGTGATGATCGGGATGATGGACGCACGCAAGGTGCGCAGGAACACGAAGATCACCAGCGCGACCAGCAGCACGGCCTCGAAGATAGTCTGGTAGACGTTCTTCACCGAGCGGTCGATGAACACCGAGCTGTCGTTGGCGATGTCGATCAGCACATCGGGCGGCAGGTCTGCCTTCAGTTGCGGAATCGCGGCCTGCACGCCTTTGGACAGGTCAAGCGGGTTGGCCGTGGCCTGGCGGATCACGCCCACGCCGACGGCCGGGCGGCCATTGAGCCGGACCACGGTGCGCTCGTCGGCCGCGCCTTCCTCGACCCGGGCCACGTCGCGCACCCTGACCGAAAAACCGTTCACCGTCTTGATCGCGATCGCGCCAAACTGCGCCGGCTTGATCAGGTCGGTTTGCGAGGTCACGCTGAATTCGCGCTGTTGCGACTCGATGCGGCCCGCGGGCAATTCCAGGTTGCTGCGGCGAATCGCGTCCTCGACGTCCTGCGTCGTCAGCCGGAAGGAAGCGAGCTTGTCGGTGTCCAGCCAGACACGCATGGCGTACTTGCGTTCTCCAAAAATGCGCACGTCGGCCACGCCAGTCACGGTCTGCAGGCGCGGCTTGACGATGCGGTTGACCAGGTCGTTGATCTGCAGCGGCGTCAGCGATTCACTGGAAAACGCCAGCTGGATGACCGGAAACGCATCGGCCTCGACCTTGGCGATCACCGGCTCTTCAATCGCCTGCGGCAGCTTGTTGCGCACCCTCGAGGTGCGGTCACGCACTTCGGCGGCGGCGGAATCGGCGTCTTTCTCAAGCCGGAAGCGCACGCTGATCTGTCCCTGGTCGGCGCGGCTGATCGAGGTGATGACATCCACGCCGTCAATGCCGGCAATCGAATCTTCCAGCGGCTTGGTCACCTGCGACTCGATAACCTCGGCCGACGCACCGGCATAGCGAACACTCACGGTGACGACCGGCTCGTCGATCTTGGGGTATTCGCGCACCGTCAGCCGGTTGAAGCTGACCGCACCGACCAGCACGATGAGCAGCGACAGCACGGTGGCGAACACCGGGCGGCGAATGGAGGTTTCAGCGAGTTGCATGCGGCGGTCCGGCGATGGTCACGAAGATTCGGGCAGAAGGCAGGCGTCAGCCCGGATTGCGGACGGGAGGAAGGGCCGGCTTGGACACCGCAGGGGCTGTGCTGGAGGTTGGCATGACGCTGCCGCTGGCGGGCAGCTGCGAAACAAGGGCGCCGCATGGGTTGGGGCCTGCCGGTGCTGCCTTTGCGGTAGTCGCCACGGAAGAAGCCGGCGCAGTGGGGGCCGTGCCGGCGGGATTTTTATCCCTTGCCGCTTCTCCGGCAGAGGCGCCGCCGTTCAGGTTCACCACCCTGACGACGGTCCCGTCCTTCTGGATTCGCTGCTGGCCGGTTCTGACCACGGTGTCGCCCGGCGAAAGCCCTTCCAGGATTTCCACCTTGCCCGGACTGCGCAGTCCCACCTTGACCTCGACGCGCTGGGTATTCCGGGTTTCTTCGCCGGGGCCTTCGAGCAGCTTGATGACGAACTGCTTGCCGCTTTGCGGAACAATCGCTTCTTCGGGAATGACGCTGGCGTTGTCGCGAACGCCGAAGACGACATTCACCCGGGCGAACATGCCGGGGCGCAACTGCAGCGCCCGGTTGTCGATGCAGCCGCGGATGCCGACCGACCGGCCGTTGGCGTCGATCAGCGGGTCAATCGCCTGGATTTGCGCCGTGTACCGCTGGCCGGGCAACGCATCGATGTCGAGCATGGCGGTCTGGCCGCGCCGGACCTTGCTCTGGTAGCGCTCGGGCAATCTGAAATCGACATAAATGGCATCGATGTCTTCAATGTTGACGATGTCGGCGCCGTCCTTGAGGTAATCGCCCACATTGACCTGGCGAATGCCGACGATGCCGTCAAAGGGTGCCACGATTTTCAAGCGGGCCGCCGTGGCCTTGGCCAATGCCAGCTTGGCCTGGCCGACTTGCAGGTTGGCGGCGCTTTCATCGAGCGAGCGCTGGCTGATGAAGTTTTGCGCCACCAGTTCCTGAGTTCGTTTCTGGTTGGCCTGGACAATCGACAGTTCAGCCTGGCTTTGCTGGATTTGCGCCTGCGGCAACTGGTCGTCAAACTGCACCAGCACCTGCCCCTTGCGCACCCGCTGGCCATCGGTGAAGTTGAGCTGGGTGATGCGGCCGCTGATTTCAGGACGCAAGATGACGCCCCGGCGTGAACGCAGGCTGCCGACCGCGCGGGTGTCGTCGACCAGACGTATCAGTTCGACCCTGGCGACTTCCACCGAGGGCGGCTTGGCCGCCGTGCCTGCGCTGCCGCCTCCCTGCCCTGGCGCGCTGGCCGCCATGCTCGGCGCAACGTTTGCCTGTTTGGGCTTTTGGTACCACCAGGCGGCGCCAGAAGCCGCTGCAATGCCTGCCACGGCGATCACGATATAAATTGCTTTTGATGCCATGGGGTGGAGGAAGGGTGACTTGGTATGAAAGGAAAATGCCTTTCAATGTAGCAGGATGGCCGAAAAAACGCAGGAGACGCCTTTGATTTAACCGGCTTTGAAGCCGCTGCTCAACCCGGTGCGGTCCGATAGCCATTTTTTTGCAACACCACCCGTGCCAGTGGCCAGACACAGGGCTGCATCAAATGCGCCCCAGTGCGCGTTCCACCCCTTTGTTGGCCAGCGCATCGGCGCGCTCGTTGCCCGGATCGCCGTTGTGCCCCCGGACCCAGCGCCAGTCGATGGTGTGGCCGCTGGACACCAGCAGCGCATCCAGCCGTTGCCACAAATCGACATTCTTGACCGGTGCCTTGGCCGCCGTGCGCCACCCTCGGGCTTTCCAGCCGTGAATCCATTCGGTGATGCCTTTGAGCACATATTGGCTGTCAAGGTAAAGGGTCACGCTGCACGGTTTTTTCAGTGCCGCGAGCGCCTCGATGACCGCGGTCATTTCCATGCGGTTGTTGGTCGTTCCCATCTCGCCACCGAAAATTTCCTTCTCGGTGCCGCTTCCGGACAGCAAGGCGCCCCAGCCGCCAGGACCGGGGTTGCCCTTGCAGGCGCCGTCGGTATAAATCACGATGTGTTGACTGGGAACGCGGGGCGCTGCTGCTGAATCGGTCATGGGATGCTTGTGATGCCAGGAATGCCTGGTGGGTTTGAAAAATTGGAAAGGCTCAACCGCTTATTTTGACGCAGTCAGCGGGCTTCTTGCTGGCCACGATGGCGGGTGCAGTTGCCAGCGATTTATGCGTTTTCCACCCGGCCTCCAGCAAACGCATGCCGCGCACATGCTTGACAGCCACCAGAAAATAAACCGCCCCGAAGATGGGCCACCAGCGTTTCCCGACCGGGTCCATCCAGTCAAACCGGTCCAGCCACTGCTGGCTTTTGAGCGCAGGGCGGTAACAGCCAAACTGCGCGGACTCCAGCTCGAAGTCAAGCAGCCTGAGCCAGTCGCGAAGCCGCCAGTAACCGATGTACTTGCCCGTGTCCGGCAAAAAAAATCCCTCGTATCCAAAGCGTTGGTAAAGATGATCACGCCGTTGGCGCAGCCCCCACAGACTGGCCGGGTTGAAGCCGCTGATGACCACCCGGCCTTCCGGAACGAGAACGCGCGCCACCTCACGCAATGCAGAATGCGGGTCGCTGCCCAGTTCCAGCGTGTGCGGCATTGCCACCAAATCCAGGCTGCTTTCGGGAAACGGCAGCGCCGCCGAATCGGTGTAGATGGCAGTGCGCGGGGAACTTATGGATTCAGGCCCTGTCGGACGCTCAGATTTGCCTTTTAGAGGAAATCTCAAAGCCTGTTTTTCGAGGGACGCGAGGGCCAGCCATTTGTGTGGCATGCGGTTGGCCTGCAGGGCATCGAGTTCTGGAAATCCCAGTTGCAGTGAGTGGTAGCCAAAAATATCGCTGACGGCCAGGTCAAAATGGAGACGTTCCCAATCCAGCAAATAGGCCCCGGGTGGGGTGTCAAGCCAGTCTGTCAATCCTATAATTTCCGACTTCATCGAGACCACCGCATGTATTTGATTCCTGTTTCCGCTTTTGCCGACAACTACCTGTGGATACTCCATGACGGCAAGCGCGCCCTGGTGGTGGACCCTGGCGACGCTGAACCGGTCTTTCGGGCATTGCAAGCATCCCGACTGGAACTGGAATCAATTCTAGTCACGCACCACCATGCAGACCACACCGGCGGCGTCGATGCCCTGCGACAGGCCACCGGCGCCGCGGTGTATGGCCCGGCGACCGAACGCATCCCGGCGCCTTACCAGCCGCTGCGCGAAGGCGATCAGGTGGCGACTCTCGGGCTGGATTTCCAGGTGCTGGACGTGCCAGGCCATACCGCAGGGCATATTGCCTTCTACACCCCGGACATGGACGGCCAGCCACTCCTGTTTTGTGGCGACACACTTTTTTCAGGGGGCTGCGGCCGGTTGTTTGAAGGAACGCCAGCGCAAATGCTGGCATCGCTGGACAAGCTCGCCGCATTGCCGGACACAACACGTGTCTGCTGCGCGCACGAATACACGCTGGCCAATCTGCGCTTTGCGCTTGCTGTTGAGCCTGATAATGCACAACTGGCAGCGTATGAAAAGCATTGCCGTCAGTTGCGCGAACAAGGCAAGCCCACGCTGCCCAGTTCCATTGGACAGGAAGTTTTGATCAATCCTTTTTTGCGCACCCGGCAAGCCGGCATCATGGCCGCCGTTCACGACTTTGATGCGTCGACCCGTGACGACACCACCGTATTTGCCGCCCTGAGGCAATGGAAAAACCAATTCAAATGACATTTGCTCCTCGAAACGCCCCGCTTTACTTTCCCTTTATTTCTGGTCTCTCCTTGCTCCGCTTCAGGCTGGTTTCGCTGGCGCTCCTGATGACGATGGTTGTGCTTGCAGGCTGCGCCACGCAAAAGCCAGGGTTGCCGGACGATCCGGTGCTGTCCACCGGGCCGGGCACCATTCCGGGCCAAAGAATTCCATCCGGCCCGCTTCGCGCCATCACGCCAGGCCAGGTGAGTTCCTTCCCGATTGCCTCCACCGAGCCACCCAAGGAACTCTGGGATCGTATTCGCCGGGGATTTGCCATGCCCGACTTGCAAAACGAACTGGTGAGCGACCGCGAGCAGTGGTATGCCAGCCGACCCGATTACATCCAGCGCATGACCGAGCGCTCCAGCAAATACCTGTTTCACATCGTCGAGGAACTGGAGCGGCGGCAGATGCCGACCGAGCTGGCACTGCTGCCTTTCATTGAAAGCGCCTTCAACCCGCAGGCTGTGTCGAGCGCCAAAGCGGCCGGCATGTGGCAGTTCATGCCGGCGACCGGGAAATATTTTGCCCTGAAGCAAAACGATTTCAGGGACGATCGCCGCGACGTGCTGGCGTCGACGCGTGCAGCGCTGGACTACCTGCAAAAACTCTATGGCATGTTCGGCGACTGGCACCTGGCACTGGCCGCCTACAACTGGGGCGAAGGCAGCGTGGGCCGCGCCATTGCCAAGAACCAGAAGGCCGGGCTGGGAACCTCTTATGACGAGCTCAACATGCCGGCGGAAACCCGTTTGTATGTCCCCAAGCTGCAGGCGGTCAAAAATATTGTGGCCAATCCACAGGCGTTCAGCACCCAACTGCCGCTGATCGAGAACCACCCTTATTTCCAGCAGGTTCAGATCACGCGGGACATTGACGTGGTGCTGGCTGCACGACTGGCCAGCGTTGACATTGATGTTTTCAAGGCACTCAATCCATCTGCCCGCCGGCCGGTCATCCTGGCGTCGGGAACACCGCAGATCCTGCTTCCCTGGGACAACGCCCTGGTATTCCAGCGCAACTTCGATGCGTACACCCAGGGCCAGTACGCGAGTTGGACGGCCTGGACCGCCCCCAGCACCATGAATGTCACGGAGGCGGCACGGCATACCGGAATGAATGAATCCGACCTGCGAAGCATGAACAACATACCGCCGCGAATGCTCATCAAGGCCGGCTCAACGCTGCTCGTGCCGCGTACCGCCCAGATGGACAATGACGTCAGCAGCCAGGTCGCAGACAACGCCCAGGTTTCGCTGGCCCCGGAAATCACCACCCGCCGCACAACTGTCAAGGCGCGCAAGGGCGAGTCGGTGTCCAGCATTGCCAACCGTTACGACGTGGCTGCCGCCAGCGTTGCCAATTGGAACAATGTCAATGCCCAGGCAGCCTTCAAAATGGGCCAGCAAGTTGTGCTGTATCTGCCGATCAGCGCGCGCATGACAACCGGCGAGGTGTTCAGAAAGCCTGCTGCCTCAAGGGGCAAAACCGCGGTTCGTGCGGTTAAGCGAGACACGGGCAAAGCAGTGGTCAAGTCAAGACGAAAATAATTTTGGGCGACCGAATGAAAACGAGCAAGGCCGCGTCAAATCCGCAGTGAACCGGCGCCAAACAGGCCGACCAGGCCGATGACGATCAGATAAATGGCGACGATATAGTTCAAAAGCCGTGGCATCAAGAGGATCAAAATGCCTGCGATCAGCGCGACGATCGGCCCAATGCTCATGTGAAGATTCATGAATGCTCCCTGGATATTGATGGGTGACAGGTGCAATGACATCCTCAAGCTGCACTGCATTGAAAATCAACCTACTGTAGACAGCCAGGGTGGCACAGACTGTAGGACGATGCGAATATTTTTTCAAAGACGCGCCAAACCGTTTTGACCTGGCCTCAAAGTGTTAGGGGGTGTCGTTTCAGGCCTTAAATCGTTCCTTGGCGCGCTGTGCATACGCGTTGGTATAGGTTTTCGAAAGGTCAATCCTGTTAATTTTGACGCTGGCATCAAAACCCGCGATTGCTTTCAGGGCGGTGCGCGGCGCTTCTTCTGCCAGGATGCCGTCCAGGGAAATCGACTCTCGCACCTTGTTGAAAGCGGCAATGTACAGGCCCCTGTCACCCAGCAGGTAATTTTCGGGAACGGTCTTGATGATGTCCCCCGGCCCGGCCGTCTGCAGCCACTTCAGGCTGCGCACCATGGCGTTGGCCAGGGCCTGGCAGGTATTGGGGTTTTTCAGGATGAACTCGACCGGCGCGAACAGACAGGCCGCAGGCATGGGGCCGCCGTAGAGTTCAGCCGTTCCCTTGAGGGTCCGGGCATCGCTGACGATCTTTACCTCGCCTTTTTGCTCGAGCATGGTCATGAGCGGGTCGGTATGGCTCATGGCATCCACCTTTCCTGAACGCAGCGCTGCCAGTGCGCCGTCCGACTCGCCAACTTCCAGAAAGCTCACATCACCGGCTTTTATGCCGCCTTGGGCCAAGACCATCGAAGCCATCAGCGTGCTTGCGCTTTCAAGTGCGGCAACACCGACTTTTCGGCCCTTCAATTCGGTGATCGATTTATAACGCGGAAAACTTCGGGTCGAAATGCCGAATGCAATCTGAGGCGCCCTGCCGAGCAGCACAAACGACTGCACCCTCTGCTGGGCCGACTGGAGACGGATGATGTGCTCAAAGCCCGCCAGACAAATGTCGGCCGCTTTTCCCGTCAAGGCCTGCACCGCCTGCCCTGCGGTTTCATGGTCGCTGATCCCGACGTTGAGGCCTTCCATCTGAAAATAGCCCAGTTGTTCAGCAATCGTCAGCGGCAAACTGAAAAAAGCAGACTTGTTGCTCACTGAAATCGTAATTTTTCGGATTTCAGGCTGGCTTTGCGCATGCAGTGAAGGCCAGCTGATGGCTGCGGCCGCCAGCACGCTGCCTCCAGTAAACAGCCGCCGGGACATGCGGGGGAATCGTTCCATGCCAATTTTCTTTCTTCTCGACCACCATGCGTTTCAGCATATCGAGCCAGAAAAAAAACAGCATCGGGGTCATCCCGCGCAGGTTAGTACCAAACCCACCCCATTTGTAACAGAGCGTGATTTCAGTGGTCCAAATAGCTCATCGAAAACCGGAAAAAAGAATACCGATGTTGATGAAAAATGCGAGCGCCCAGACGACGGAGCGTGCATTGGCTTTATCACCGACGTAAAGCGCGATATAAACAATACGCAGCACGACAAACAGCACGGCCAGCAGGTCGAGCCGGCCTGGGCTGGCCTGGAGCTGATGGGCGATGATGACCGCCGCAAAAAAGAACGGAATGGCCTCGAAGGTGTTGGCCTGCGCCGCATTGGCGCGGGCGCGCCAGTCGGTCTGGCTTGCCAGCCAGGCGCGCGGATTGTTGTTGTCGTAGCCGCCTTTTTCCGGAGCGATTCGCATCAATCCGTACTTGGCAATGCCTGCGCAGACGATGGGCAGCAAGGCCACCACCAGAATGCACCAGTAGGCGATCGTGAAATATGCAGGCGTCATATAAAACCTTACTTTTTTGCTGTCAAGCAGCGGCTCTGGCTGGTGGCTGGCTCACCGTCGGTCGGTTAAGGCGTGGGCAATGGTTCCCAGGTCGACATATTCCAGTTCACTGCCCACCGGCACCCCGCGCGCCAAGCGGGTGACCTGCATGCCACGGCTTTTGAGCGCCTGGCCAATGACATGTGCCGTGGCCTCGCCTTCGGCGGTGAAATTGGTTGCCAGAATGACTTCCTGTACTTCACGGTCAGCGGTCGGCATGAGTTGTCCGTTGTCGTCCCGAGGTGCGACGCGGTCAAACAATTTTTGCAGGCCGATGTCGTTCGGGCCTATGCCGTCCAGCGGGCTGAGCTTGCCCATCAGCACAAAATACAGGCCCCGGTAGGCCAGGGTTCGCTCCAGCGCCCCTTGATCGGCCGGCGTTTCCACGACGCAAAGCTTGCTGCGGTCGCGCTGCGGATTGGCGCAGGTCACGCAAACTTCCTGCTCGGTCAGGGTGTTGCACAACGCGCAGTGCCCGATGCTCTGCACCGCGTCCTCCAGCGCCCGCGCAATCTGCAGGGCGCCAGGCTTGTCGTGCTGCAGCAGGTGAAAGGCCATGCGCGCTGCCGACTTGGCTCCCACGCCCGGCAACTTGCGCAAGGCCTGGGTCAGGCCGTCAAGGGCATTGGACGAGGTCATTGGGTAAGTGGGTAAGTGGGTAAAAGAATTTGATCAGTTGGAGAACGACCGACGGGACGCTACGCGCGTCCTTCGGTTCGTCCTGCAAAAAATTAAAAAGGGAACTTCATGCCGCCGGGCAGCGCCGGCATTCCCGCCGTAAGCTTGCCCATTTTTTCCTGGCTGACTTCCTCGGCCTTGCGCACAGCCGCATTGAAGGCGGCGGCCACCAGGTCCTCGAGCATGTCCTTGTCTTCGGTCAGCAGGCTGGGATCGATCTCGATGCGCTTGACGTCGTGCTTGCAGGTCATGGTGACTTTCACCAGTCCGGCGCCGGCATCGGCCGTGACTTCAACAAACGCCAGGTCGTCTTGGGCTTTTTTCAGGTTGTCCTGCATGGCCTGTGCCTGTTTCATGAGACCTGCGAGTTGTCCTTTGTTGAACATGTTTTTTCCTTTGGAGAGAGTTGCTAAAACTGTCGTAGATCATATCGGCTGACTGTGTCAAAGCGCAGCTGGGCTCAGGACGGAACGCTCTTGATGCTGCCAGGAACAATCCGTGCGCCCCATTCGCGAACCATGTCCTGCACAAACGGGTCGTTTTGAATCAACAGCTCTGCCGCGCGCTGGCGCTCGACCAGTGCAGCACTGTTCCGGCGCGCAGGCGTATCGGTCACACTGCCCAATTCGACGGCCAGCCGCAAAGCAGGCGCGTCGAGTCCTGTCTGGAGCGCGACCTGCAGCTTTTCACGGGCTGCTGTCTGGTTCAATGACTCGCGCTCGACGCGCAGCGTCCAGAGGTTTTCGCTGCGGCCGCACAGCTGCGACTGCAGCGCCAGTTCGCGTGTCAGGGCGGCGATGGATTCTGCCGACACCATCTGGTTGACGATGCGCTCCCACACATCGTCAAGGGAAGCGCCATTGGTGGCGATGTCATCCGGTGACCGCCTCGGCACTTCCGCCAGTTCAGCATACGCTTCTGTAGTCATAGCACCCTGTGCCTTGTCCATATGAGCAGAAGCCATATTTGGCTCATGAATGGGTTTCAGCGGCGGTGCGGGCACCTCCTGAAGGGAAATGTCTTGATGCGGATCTGCCCGCCTTAGAACAGGCTCGGCAGGGGTCGCAGCAAGACGGCTGACAGCCGGCGCCTCGGACTGCTCAGGCAGCGACTTTTTTACCGGCTCGACGGCACTCCCCGGTGCAGGCTTGGTGGCGACAGGCTGTGCACCGGCTGCCACCGGGACGACGGCGCCGGGCGGCTTGAAAGCCAGCAGGCGCAGCAACACCATGGTCAGCCCGGCATACTCGTCGGGCGCCAGGCCCAGTTCACCGCGTCCGTGCAGGCACAGGCTGTACAGCAGCTGGGTTTCATCAGCCGGCATCGCATGGGCCAGCCGGGCGGTTTCGACAATCTCGGGGTCGGTGTCGTCATCGCTGGCGCCAATGCCGGGCACGGCCTGCAGCACTGCCATGCGCTGCAGCACGGTGGCCATTTCTTCTAAGGTCGAAACGGCGCTCAGGCCGTTCAGGCGCAGCACTTCGGACGTTTCGACCACCGTGCGGCCATCGCCGCGCGCCAGCGCATCGAGCAGGCGGAACACATAGCTGCGGTCCACGCTGCCCAGCATGACACGCACGCTCGCCTCGTCAAGCCGACCCGAGCCAAAGGCAATCGCCTGGTCGGTCAGCGACAGCGCATCGCGCATCGAGCCCCGCGCCGCGCGCGACAACAGGCGCAGCGCTTGCGGCTCGGCAGGAACGTTTTCAATGGCCAGCACATGCACCAGATGCTCCAGCACCGTCTCGGGCGCCATGGGCCGAAGGTTGAACTGCAGGCAGCGTGACAGCACCGTGGCCGGCACCTTTTGCGGGTCTGTCGTGGCCAGCACGAACTTGAGATAGTCAGGGGGCTCCTCCAGCGTCTTGAGCATGGCGTTGAAGGCCGTGTTCGTCAGCATGTGAACCTCGTCGATCATGAACACCTTGAAGCGGCCCACCACCGGCTTGTACACCGCCTGCTCCAGCAATTGGGCGATTTCATCGACGCCCCGGTTGGACGCGGCGTCCAGTTCGGTGTAGTCGACAAAGCGGCCGCTGTCGATGTCCCGGCAGGCATCACACACGCCGCAGGGCTCGGCGGTGATGCCGCCCTGCCCGTCAATGCCGGTGCAGTTGAGCGACTTGGCCAGGATGCGCGACACGGTGGTCTTCCCCACGCCCCGCGTGCCGGTGAACAAGTAGGCATGGTGCAGCCGGCCGGTGCCCAGCGCATTTCCCAGAGCCTGCACGACGTGCGACTGGCCTACCATTTCAGAAAAATTCTTGGGACGGTATTTGCGGGCAAGCACTAGATAGGACATGAACGCATTCTAAATTGGCCGGACAGTGCCGTAATGGCAGTTTGCGCGGAGGCCGGTATTTTGCGAAAGACTGACAGCTCAGGGTTCAAGCACGTCATGCAGTTCCACCAGCGCCTGGGTCAGCTTGTGGCCCGGGTCCATGTAGATCATGGGCAGCGATTGTTCATGGGATTCGCGAACCCTGACGGAAGCCGGCAGGTAAGGATGCAGCACCGGCAAACCCTCTGCGATCAGTTCATTGACAATGCGCTGCGGCAGGTTGGCGCGCGGCTGGAACTGGTTGACCACAATACCCTCCATCACGAGCCCGGCGTTGTGATCCGCCTGGATCTCCTGCACATTTTCAAGCAGTGTGTACAAGGCCTTGCGGGAGAAATCGTCGCAGTCAAAAGGAATCAGGCACGTGCGCGCGGCAATGAGCGCCGAGCGGGTGTAAAAATTGAGCGCAGGCGGTGTGTCGATGTAAATCCGGTCATAGCTGCCCGACAGTTGCTGCAGGGCTTCGCGCAGTTTGAAGATCTTGTGCCGGGACTCCAGCTTGGCCTGCAATTCGTCCAGCTTCGGGCTGGAGGGCATCAAGTCAAGCCTTTCATGCGGCGTGGCAACAATGAATTCGGCAGGAGAAACGGTGCGCAAGCTGAAGCTCAGGGCATTTTCAAAAAATCCGCCCACGTCTGGCTGGCCATCGGTGGCCGTCTTGCCCATCAGGTAGGCACTGGAGTTGCCCTGCGGGTCCAGGTCGACAACAAGCGTGCGCAAGCCCTGGCTGGCGCTGATGGCGGCCAGATTGCAGGTGATGGTGGACTTGCCAACACCCCCTTTTTGGTTGAAAACAACGCGTGGCATGAATGCTTCCTTGTGCGGCAGTGGTGAATGATTGATTGATTGTGACTCCGATGCTCTGCGTGACCAAGGGCTGCTGCGGGCAAAGGCAGCCTTCCAATGACGGACGCCCAGCGAGAGGACACAGTCTGCAGCTTTTCTGGCCCCAATGACTGAAAAATGCAGGAAGCTGCTGATGCAGGTTTTCTGAAAATTCTCCGCAT
>JBBSRS010000008.1:0-20189 GCA_038242795.1 Burkholderiales bacterium | reverse complement strand
TGACGGCGTGAACACCGTGCGTGCGCTGGTCGACAGCGTCAACCAGGACCCCCGGCGCGGCGAAGGCCATGCCACCTCGCTGACCAAAATCCGTTTTGACGAGATTGCCGTGGCCCGGCTCGATGTCCAGGGCCTGAGCCCCGGATCGGTCCCTGCCAAGGGCCACCGCGTGGTCCTGCGCAACAACGCCAACCTGTCCACCGGCGGCACCGCCACCGATGTGACCGACGAAGTGCATCCCGAGATTGCCGCCCGAGCGGTGGCGGCCGCACAGATGATTGGCCTGCACATCTGCGGCGTCGACATGGTGTGCGAGAGCATGCTGCACCCGCTGGAAGCGCAAAACGGCGGCGTGGTCGAGGTCAATGCCGCGCCCGGCCTGCGCATGCACATCTCGCCGTCTTACGGCAAGGGGCGCGCGGTGGGCGCCGCCATGATTGACGCGCTGTTTGCGCCCGGCGACAACGGCCGCATTCCGGTGATTGCCGTCACCGGCACCAACGGCAAGACCACCACCACGCGCCTGATTGCCCACCTGCTGGCCGCGCACGGCCTGCGCACCGGCATGACGAACACCGACGGCGTGTACATCAACGGACGGCAAACCGACAGCGGCGACTGCAGCGGCCCGAAAAGCGCACGCAACGTGTTGATGCACCCCGACGTGGATGCCGCCGTGTTCGAAGTGGCACGCGGTGGCGTGTTGCGCGAAGGCCTGGGCTTTGACCGCTGCGAAGTCGCCGTGGTCACCAACATCGGCAGCGGCGACCACCTCGGGCTGAACTACATCACCACAGTGGAAGACCTGGCGGTGCTCAAGCGCGTGATCGTGCAGAACGTCGCGCCCACCGGCTACGCGGTGCTCAACGCGGCCGACCCCATCGTCACCGGGATGGCCAAGGCCTGCCCCGGCAAGGTGATCTTTTTTGCAGCCGACCGCCATCACCCGCTGATGGCGACGCACCGGGCGCAGGGCAAACGCACGGTGTTTGTCGACGGCCCGATGCTGGTGGCCGCCGAAGGCTCGCGCGTCGAGCGCATCCCGCTGCAGGGCATTTCGTTGACGCGCGGCGGCACCATCGGCTTTCAGGTCGAAAACGCCATGGCCGCGGTGGCGGCGGCCTGGGCCGTCAACCTGAGCTGGGAAACGATCAAGAGCGGCCTGGCCAGCTTTGCCACCGACACCCACAATGCCCCCGGCCGCTTCAACGTGATGGATTACGCTGGTGCCACCGTGATTGCGGACTATGGCCACAACCCCGACGCCATGCTGGCACTGGTGGCGGCCGTCAATGGCATGCCGGCGCAGCGCCGCAGCGTGGTCATCAGCGGCGCGGGCGACCGGCGCGACAGCGACATCACCGACCAGACCGTCATTCTGGGCGCGGCGTTCGACGAGGTGATCCTGTACCAGGACGCCGCCCAGCGCGGCCGGGCCGACGGCGAGGTGATGGCGCTGCTGCGCGGTGGTTTGCAGGGCGCCAGCCGCACGTCGCGGATCGACGAGGTGCGCGGCGAGTTTGCAGCCATCGACGAGGCGCTGTCACGCCTGCAGCCGGGCGACCTGTGCCTCATTCTGGTCGACCAGGTGCAGGAAGCACTGGACCATTTGACGCTGCGCATCAGCGAAGCCCAGGACAAGCTGCCGGCGCTTTCCTGAAACCACGGCCCGCACCGGGACATGCCGCCGGCTGGTATTTCAAGCAAAAAATGCACTTTGCGCAGACTCCACGGGCCTGGGCAGCTATTGATTGAATAGCGCATTGGAGGCTTTTCAGTCGGCTGCCGCGTTAAACTGCGGTGATGACATGGAACGCAACGCTGGCACTCGACTACACCCGACAGGCTTCAACTACCGTCGCCCATTTTCGCCACAGCGGCCCGCTGCGCATCCTGCAAAGCCTTTACCCCGAAGGCGACGGCATCTGCCACAACGTCATCGTGCATCCGCCCGGTGGGCTGGTGGGCGGCGACACGCTGGACCTGGCCTTCAGCGCCGGCCCGGGCGCGCATGGCCTGGTCACCACGCCCGGCGCCACGCGCTTTTACCGCTCCACCGGCCAAGCCGCACTGCAGCGCACCCGGTTGTCGTTGCAGGCCGGCGCGCGCATGGAATGGCTGCCGCTGGAGGCGATCTGCTACAGCGGCTGCCTGGCGGAAAACCGCCTGACGATGGAACTCGCGCCTGGCGCCGAACTGATCGGCTGGGACGTGACAGCCTTAGGCCTGCCCGCAGCGAACCTGCCGTTTGCCCACGGCCATTTTTGCCAGCACATTGAAATGCCCGGCGTGTGGCTGGAACGCGGGCGCATCCACGGCAGCGACACGTTGCTGCTGAACAGCCCGCTGGGCCTGGCGGGCCACCGCTGCCTGGCGTCGATTTTTTTCGTCGCCGGCAGCAAGCTGGAGCGAAACCGCCGGCAGGCCGCGCTGGACGTGGCGCGGGAAGTCATCGAAGCGCATGCCTTGCGCGCCACCGCAGGCGTCACCAGCCCCGATGCACAGGTGGTCGTCGTCAGGGTGCTGGCACCGCTGGTCGAGCCGGCGATGGCATTGCTCCGGCAGGTCTGGCAGGCATGGCGTGGCCACTTCTGGCAGCAGCCGGCGTCCACGCCACGCATCTGGTCGATGTAGGCAGCGCGTTCAGGGCGCAAAGCGCAAGGCGGCCCCGCTGCGTCTTGCTGAGAGACAGCGCCTACAACCGATTCCGGCATAGCATGCGCCCGGCCCGCCGCATTTCCTGTCAGTGTGCAAAGTGCGGTGGTTCACACTCCCAGTATCCCTCTTCATCAGGAACCCAGACCATGTTCACCTCCCTCCAGTTTTTTTCAGTGACGCCATTGCAGATCGGGCGCAAAGCCAAGGGGGCGCGCTATCTTGGACTGGCCGCCCTGCTCGCCATGTCGGCCGCCCATGCCCAGGTGGCACCGCTGGACACCACCGGCCTGGATGCCTCGGGCAAGGCCAAAAGCGAACTGGCCGCCTGCAACAGCGGCAAGACCCAACAGGACCGGGACGCCTGCCTCCGGGAAGTGCGCAATGCGAGCGCGGAAAAAAGTGCCGGCACCCTGCGCAATGGCGGCGACTACAGCGCCAACGCCATGCAGCGCTGCGACGTCTTCAAGGAAAGCGCAGACCTGGCGGCCTGCCGTGCCCGTATCGAGGCGCAGGCCCAGCTGGAGGGCAGTGTGGGCGGCGGCGGCGTGATGCGCCAGAGCGAGACCGTGGTCCCGGCTGTGCCGCAGTAATCTAACAAACGCTGGCCACCACGGCCACCACGGTGGCAGGAAGGCTGAAGAAAAACGTCGCGCCCTCGCCCACTGCGCCCTGTGCCCAGATGCGGCCGCCGTGGCGGGTGACGATGCGGTGCGTGGTGGCCAGCCCGATGCCGGTGCCTGAAAATTCCCCGGGCGAATGCAGCCGCTGAAAAGTGCCAAAAAGCTTTTCGGCATAGGCCATGTCAAAACCGGCGCCGTTGTCCTGGACATAGAAGGTCGCCATGTCCAGACCGTCTTCGGGCAACTGGCCAATCCAGATTTCTGCGCTGACGGCATGGGCCGTGAACTTCCAGGCATTTCCGATCAGGTTTTCCATCACCTGCCGCAGCAGCGCGCGGTCGCCCATCGCGACCAGGCCCGACTGCACATTCACCTTCACCACCCGGCCATCGTCCCGCTCGCCGCAGGCTTGCAGAACCGCTGCGGCCATGGCGCCCAGGTTGACGGTTTCGTTGTTCAGGCTGGTCCGCGACACGTGGGCCAGCGACAGCAGGCCATCGGTGAGTTCGCCCATCTGCCTGACGCCGGCGCGGATACGGTGCATGTAATGACGCGAGCGTTCTGCCGTCTCGTGGGCAATGGCTTTTTCGAGCAGATGGCTGAAGCCATCGATCGAGCGCAACGGCGCACGCAAGTCATGCGCCACGGAATACGAGAAAGCCTCCAGCTCCTTGTTGGCGGCCTCCAGTTCGGCAGTGCGCTGCCTGACCTTGTCTTCGAGTTTTGCATTCAGGTTGTTGATCTCGGCCTCGGCCCGCTTGCGCTTGGTCACGTCGCGCAAAAACAGGTTGTTGCAGGCCTCGCCGCCGGGCGTCAGGTAATTGGTCAGCGACATTTCGCATTCGAACCGTGAGCTGTCGCCCCGGTGCATGGTGACCTCGCCCCGGGCATGGCCGGACAGCATTGCCTGCGCGACCAGGATATGAAACCGAGAGTCGTGGCGGTCCACCAGGCCGGCGCGCCCGCGCTGCCGGATCTCGTCCTGGGTCAGCCCGAAGAGCTGGCAGGCCGCCGGGTTGGCGTACTGGATGGAGCCGTTCGGCATGGCCTGCAAAATGCCGTGAAGGCTGCTTTCAAACAACTGGCGAAAGTTTTCTTCGCTGGTGCGAAGCGCCATCTGCGCCGCCTGCCGGTCGGAAATATCCATGTGCGTTCCAGACATCAGGCCCGGCTTGCCCTCGGCAGTCCAGATCGACACCTTTCCCCGGTCCAGCACCCATATCCAGCGGCCGTCGCGATGGCGTATGCGGTGTTCACACTCGAAATACTGGCTTTCCGCCCGGAAATGGCTTTTCAGCGCGCCTGTCACCGCTGGCACATCGTCAGGATGGACGCGCTGGATCCAGTCGCTGAACTGCTGAGGGCCCAGCTGCGCCAGGTCATAACCCATCATCGCCGCCCATCGCTCATCCAGCTGAAGCATTCCGGTCTGCACATGCCAGACCCATGTCCCCACATTGGTTCCTTCCACGATGTTGTGAAGGCGCTGGCGTTCATGCGCCAGATCAGTGGTCATCCGCTGCGCCAGCGCCAGGGCGCGTGCACGGCCACTGCCCAGCAGCCAGATGATCAGCGCCAGCAGGTCCGTCAGTGCGCTGCCTGACAAGCCCAGAAGCCAGGGTGCCAGACTGCCCTGCTGGGCTTCAAAGGCTGGCGTGGTGCCCATGCGCAGCGTCAGCGTCCGGCCCCCGACGACCACAATGCGCGTGGCCTCGAACATCGGCGGGGCGTGCCTGGCCAGGCTGGAAATGCCGCCGTACTCAAACAGCAAATTATCGGGTGTCGCGCCCGACCCCTCCGGACTGTCATGCACCGCCAGGCGGGTCTGGTCTCCCATCCTGGCAACAACCTCGGCCATGATTTCCTCCACCACCACCGGCGCCAGCAGAATGCCGCGCAGTTCGGCTTGCCGTTGCTCTGCCGTGGCGGGCTGCAGCCCTTGGCGGTAGATCGGCAGGAAAAAGGCAAACCCCGGTCGCTGGCGGTCATCCTGGACCAACTGGATGCGCCCGCTGAGCGTGGCCTCACCGGTCGTGATGGCGCGCCTGATGGCCTGCATCCGGACCGGCTCGTCGGCAAGATTGAGGCCCAGCGCGGCCTGGTTGGACGCGGCAGGCTCCAAAAACTTGGTGATGTAGAGGGTTGACGCCGTGCCGCGGTTTTTCACCGTGAAGCCGGGGCTGTCATCGCGCCGCTGCGCGGCGACAAAAGCATCCACAGCGCCGCTGTTGACCCGCTCGACAAAGCCAAAGCCGCGAATTCCAGGGTATTCGAGCCCGACATTGCTGGACTCGACAAAGGCGCGGAACTCGGCCCGTTCCACCGAAAGGCTGGCGGCATAAACGCCGGCGGCTCCTTTCAGCCCGACAAAGGGCAGGTTGAGGTGGTGTTTGACGTCGGCTTCGGTGCGTTCAACCTGCTGCTCGAAGCGGTTCCTGCCCCGGACCTGAAGGTCTTGCTGCTGCCAGAGCAAAGCCGCAGCCGTGAAGCCCAGTCCGACGATGAGCACCAGCGCGGTGGCCAGCCGCATGGCGCGTACATTGCCGTCGGAACTGTTTTCATCGGCGAACCGGTAGGGAGAAAATACGTTCATCGAGTCGAGCGTGTCGCAGAAGCACCCTGGGGGGACAACCCGATAGTATCTCCCAGCCATCCGGCGTTTTTTCCTGAACCGGCCAGGCAAGGCGGTGTTGGTTGGGGCTATTCGGCCAAGCATCGCCACGGACAAGAACCGGCTCTTGCCGTGTCGCCCCGGTCGGCGAGCATGCGGATGACACTGCCGATGTCCTTGATGATGCCGGGCTGGATACCTTCGGTCGGCTCGTCCAGGATCAGCAGCCTGGGTTTCGCAGCCAGTGCGCGGACAATGGCGAGTGGCTGCTGTTGCCCGCCCGACAGGTCGCCGCCCCGGCGGTTCAGCATCGGCTTGAGAACCGAGAAGAGTTCGAGCAGTTCGGCAGCAATCGGCGTGCTGGCGCTTTTGGAGGCCAGGTGCATGGTCCCGGGATGAGGTGACGAGGGCCGATGTTGAGGGGCGCTTCTTCGATCTTCATGACGCGCGTCAAGTCTGGGCAAGGCGGCTCAGTTCTTGTGGCAGGGCATGGGCTTCGGCCAGCTTGCCGGGTGCCTGGGCAAAAACGGCCTCGGTCTTGGCGGCGTCGTCGGGGTAGCGGGTGGCGTTGCCAACCTGCCGTCAGGTTTTCAATTGCCGCGATTCAAAATGGAGCAAGCCGCGCTGATTGCCCCGTGGAATCAGGTTTTAAAAGCTGACAGTGTCCAGCTCCGCCGGGTGGGCTCTGAAGTTTCCCGGACAACGCAGGCTCAATGGCGAACGCCGGGCAAGGCCATCAGCAGCCACCATGAGCAACTCACATTTTCCGGATCGCAGGCGACCGGATCAGGTGGCGCATGGTATTTTCTGGCGGGCGAACCACTTTGCGGGCCAAACAGGCGGGCAAGCTCCCGCTCCAGGCCAGGAGCCACCCCGGCATCAAAACCGGAATGCAAGCCATCGTCGAGCTGGTGTTTTTTGGCTGACCACGAAAACCGCACCACTTCCATGCCGTAGAGCGATTCCAGTCGGTCACAACGCTCAAAACAGGCGGCCGGCGAGCTGTTGTAGCCATGCAGGTAAAGCAGCAGCGGTCGCGCTTCTTGAAACAACTGTAACAATTCATTCATGGACTCGGTATCGTCCACATCGCAGTCCATCTGCATCACTTTCCAGTCATCATGCCGCGTTTGTGGCGCGCGCTTGCGAACAGCCCGTGCCAGCGGATCCGCACCGGCTGTAAACAGTTGTTCGACGGCTGGCGTGGCGATCCGGCCTTCTGTTTCACGACCGCTGAAAATAAGCATCTTCTTCTCCCTTGTGAATTTTCTCCGACAGTTCGTATCGACACTGTCAAGCCATCGTGACCAAAGAACCTGTCGGTGGCTATCCCCAAACAAGGGGATTTCATAAGAGCTGCGCCAAGGATAATTGGACCCGCGCTTTGAACACGTGCTGACGGGCTGCCGCAAGATGGACGACTGCTGATGCTTTTCTAGTGTGCGCAAAGCACACAAATCGTGTTCGAAAGGGACGCATGACCCTCCATGTCTGGTCCTACGCGGGTTTGGGCGGCCAGGTCCTGCGGCAGACGCACCAAAAGACTAGGATCAGCGGCTTGCCAACCCTCAAAACCTGGATTTCGCCATGACCCAAGCCCTAGGCTACGCCGCTACTTCTGCCGCCACACCGCTCGCACCCTTCGCCTTCGACCGCCGTTCACCCGGCCAGCTCGATGTGGCGCTCGACATCTTGTATTGCGGTGTCTGCCATTCCGACCTGCACACGGCGCGCGATGAATGGAAAAACACGGTGTATCCGTCGGTGCCTGGCCACGAGATCGTCGGACGCGTCACGGCGGTCGGCGAACTGGTGAGCAAGTTCACGGTGGGCGACATCGTCGGCGTGGGCTGCATGGTGGACAGCTGCCAGCATTGCGCGCCGTGCGAAGATGGCCTGGAGCAGTACTGCGACAACGGCTTCACCGGCACCTACAACGGCCCCGAGCAGGGCACCGGCGCCAACACCTATGGCGGCTATTCCGACCACATCGTGGTGCGCGAATCGTTCGTGCTGCGCATTTCGCATGCCGAAGCGGACCTGGCCGCCGTCGCGCCGCTGCTGTGCGCAGGCATCACCACCTATTCGCCGCTGCGCCAGTGGAACGTTGGCCCGGACCACAAGGTCGGCATTGTCGGCCTGGGCGGGCTGGGCCACATGGGCGTGAAGATTGCCGCCGCCATGGGGGCGCATGTGGTGCTCTTCACCACCTCGGCGGACAAGCGCGAGGACGCGCTCAGGATGGGCGCGAAAGAAGTCGTGGTTTCGAAAAATGCCGACGAAATGGCCGCGCATGCCGGCAGCTTCGACTTCATTCTGAACACCGTGGCCGCACCGCATGACCTGGACGCCTTTTTGGTGCTGCTCAAGCTCGATGGCACGATGACGCTGGTCGGCGCGCCCGCCAGCCCGCACCCGTCCCCTGGCGTGTTCAACCTGATCATGAAGCGCCGCCGCCTGGCCGGCTCGCTGATCGGCGGCATCCGGGAAACCCAGGAAATGCTGGATTTTTGCGCGCAGCACGGGCTCGTGTCAGACATCGAAACAATCCGCATGGACGAGATCGAGAGGGCCTACGAGCGCATGCTCAAGAGCAATGTGAAGTACCGATTTGTCGTGGACATGGCCACATTGCCCACCGGCCAGCAAGCGACCCCGGTTCAGCCCGCTATTTAATCGATAGCTGCTTTCACCCGTGGGTATTGCGCAAACGGTCTTTTTGATCTAAAAATAGATGGTTCAGGCCGGTGGCGGTTCGGCAGGCAGGTCTTCGCGGGCCTTCATGAAAATGTCCCATGCCGCCATGAACATGGCCCCGATTACCGGGCCAATGACAAACCCATTGAGTCCGAACAGCGACATGCCGCCAATCGTGGAGACCAGCACCACATAGTCGGGCATCTTGGTGTCCTTGCCGACCAGTACCGGGCGCAGGATGTTGTCGACCAACCCAATCACCAGCACGCCGAAAGCGATCAGCAGCACGCCTTGCCAGATGGCGCCGGTGGCCAGAAAGTAAATGGCCACGGGAATCCAGACGATGGCGGCGCCGACCGCTGGCAGGAGCGACAGGAAGGCCATCAACGTGCCCCACAAAATCGGCGCGTGAATACCCAGAAACCACAAGATCAGTCCGCCCAATGCGCCCTGCACCACGGCCACGACGATATTCCCCTTGACGGTGGCGCGGATGACGGTGGTGAACTTGCTGAACAGCTGGCGCTTGATTTCAGCTTCCAGCGGAATGGCTTCCTTGATGCGCCGCGACAGGGCGCCGCCATCGCGCAAAAAGAAAAACAGCAGGTACAGCATGATGAAAAAGCTGACGAAAAAATCAAAGGCATTCTGCCCGATGCTCAGTGCCTGGGTAGCAATGAACTGGCTTCCCTGCGTCAGGCTGCTGGTGATGCGCTCCTGGATCAGCCCCAGGTTGTCCAGCCCCGAGCGGTCGAGGATTTGACTCACCCATGACGGACGGGCGCTGTAGATCTGCTGAAAATAACGGGTGAAGCTGAGGTCTCCGGACTGCACGCGCTGGTACATGTTGGCGGCTTCCTGCGTCAGCAGGGCGCTGATCAGCCCCACCGGGAGGATGACCAGCACCAAAATGATGGACAGCGTGACGAAGGCGGCCAGTGTGCGTTTTTGCGGCATCTTTCTGAGCAGGCGAATGAACAGCGCATTGAACAAAATGGCCAGCACCGAACCCCAGAACACCGCCCCATAGTACGGCCAGAGCACCCAAAGAAACGCCAGCGTCACCAGGGTCAGCAGAAGCAGAAAAGACCGGTCTTCCAGACGGGAGGACTGGGCCATTTTTGAGAGTTTCATAAACTTGCGCAACGGGTTAAAAAAATGGGGAAGCCCATGGTAACGGTATCGATCGCCGAAACGGGAAGCGGTTGCGCACCAGCCGAAGAACTACAAAAAATTCGCCTTGAGAAGCGCTTTGCCCGCTGGGCCTGAAATCTGGTGCACAGCGCAGCCATGAATTGAAAGCGCCAACGCCGCAACACAGCAACAAATTGCGTGCGCCCGATGCCACAAGTCGCTGGTCAAGGAAAGAAACGGATTTCAGCGCACACCAGAATTACCGAGAACCGCTGGCGTCCCCAACACCGTCTTCGCCATCAACTTCCACATCGCTTTCCAGGTCCACGCTGTCATCCGCCAGTTCCTCGACTTCACTCAGGTCATTGAGGTCGTCCGCTTCTGCGTCTAGATCGGTGTCACTGACGGCGCCAAGTGCCGTTTCGATGTGGTCGGGCATGATGTCGGCATCGGTCTCGTCCAGGCCAAGGCCGTTGCCTGCGGAAGCACGTTCACCGGTCCCCACGGCATCGCTGTCGCTGGACATTTCGTCGTCACCGTACGCGCCCACCGCATCGCTGCCACTGTCCGAGTTGTCGCTGGGACCCAAGGCATGCAAATCTTTTCCACTGATTTCCTCGGGGGCTTTGGAGCCGCCCAGAATACTGCTGGTTGCCATGGTGTTTCCTTGTCTTTTAAAATCAATCCATACGGATGCGCTGATTGTCGAAAGCCAGGCCAATGGGGGCTGTGGGACAGTCCATGGCCCTGCTGTCAGCCGCAAGCGCATGCATTGCGGTTGCATGCCCTGAAATCAGCCAGCTTCTTGAATCGGCCAAATAATGTGCACTGGCATGCCCGCCACGCAAAGCTGCAAGACCCGCTGCAAGATTTCTCAAGTCCCCAGGCGAAGTAACCTCCAATAGCAAAAATGTTTCATCCTTTAGCGTCAGTGAATCCCTTCATGAATTTTCCCAAGACAGCTTTTTTCCAGCCTGTCCACCGGAATGTGGCGCTGTCTGCCGTTCTGGTGGCGTCTTCCGCCAGGTCGTCCTTGCAGGCCTGGGCCAGGACGCTGGCCGTGAGCGCAACGGCTTTGCTGCTGGCCGTGAGCGTACAGGCCCAAAACGCCGAGGCCCCGGCTGCAGCCACTGCCGACGCGGCGGCAGCCGAAACCTCTGCGCCGCGCTACTCCGCCAGCGACCTGGAACGGGCCTTCGGTTTCATGGACGGCAACGGCGATGGCCAGGTCAGCCGGCAGGAAGCCTCGGGCTTTCGCGGCGTGGCAAAAAACTTTGACCGGGCCGACACCAACCACGATGGTTTCCTGTCGCGCGAGGAATTCGACGCGGCCATGAACTACGTCAAGCCCAAGTGATGGCCCTTCACAGGCTGGTGCGCCACCGAACAAGGCGGCTGAAGCTGCCAGTGAGCGCCTGAATTGGGTTACGTCGTCGCCGTGCGGGCGTTGTGCGAATTCACTGCCAAGCAGGGCGACCTGGACCTGCGTTTCACGCCTTCGCCGTCCGCCCAGGAAGGCATTGCCGGCCATGCGCTGGTGGCTTCGCGCCGCCATGCAGGCTACCAGGCCGAGCTGAGTCTGGCGGGCGACCACAAGGAATTGCATGTGCGCGGCCGCGCCGATGGCTACGACCCCCGGAACAATCTCCTGGAAGAGGTCAAGACCTTCCGGGGAAACCTGGCCGATATGCCGGAAAACCACCGCCAGTTGCACTGGGCACAGGTCAAGGTTTACGGCTGGCTGCTGTGCCAGACACTTGAACTGGCCGAGGTGCAGTTGGCACTGGTTTACCTGGACATCGGCAACCAGCAGGAAACGGCTCTGACCGAACGCTTCACCGCCGAGGCGCTGAAAGGCTATTTTGAAGCCCAGTGCGAAAAATTCCTGGACTGGGCGCGTCAGGAAATGGTGCACCGCGCGGCGCGCGATGCAGCACTGGCGGCGCTGGCTTTTCCGCATGCAGAATTTCGCACCGGCCAGCGCGAACTGGCCGAAGCGGTGTACCGCTCTGCCGCCCGCAGCCACTGCCTGATGGCGCAGGCGCCCACCGGCATCGGCAAGACCATTGGCACGGTGTTTCCGCTGCTCAAGGCCGCGCCCCGACAGCACATCGACAAGGTGTTTTTTCTGGCGGCCAAGACGCCGGGCCGCCGCCTGGCGCTCGATGCGCTGGCGTTGATCGGCAACAATGCGCCGCCCCTGCCCTTGCGCGTGATCGAGCTGGTGGCGCGCGACAAGGCCTGCGAGCATCTGGACAAGGCCTGCCATGGCGAGTCGTGTCCCCTGGCCCGGGGGTTCTATGACCGCCTGCCGGCGGCGCGCAGCGCGGCGCTGGCCGAACCCGTGGCGGGCGGCCTGCTCGACAAGGAGGCGCTGCGCACGGTGGCACTGGCGCACGGCGTATGCCCTTATTACCTGAGCCAGGACTTGGTGCGCTGGTGCGATGTGGTGGTCGGCGACTACAACTATTTCTTTGACGTGAGCGCATTGCTTCATGGCCTGACGGTGGCCAATGGCTGGCGCGTCAGCGTGCTGGTCGACGAGGCGCACAACCTGGTGGACCGGGCGCGAAAAATGTATTCGGCCGAGCTGGACCAGGCTGAACTCGCCGGCGTGCGGCAGTCGGCCGGGCCGGCGCTGAAAAAGCCGCTTGACCGCCTGCACCGCGTCTGGCGCGACTTGGCGAAGGACCCGCAACACCCGCCAGATCAGGCTTACCAGGTTCGCACCAGCCTGCCGGACAAGTTCCTGCTGGCCTTGCAACAGGCCACCACGGCCATCACCGACAGCCTGGAGGCGAATCCGGCACGGGTCGATGCCGCGCTGCAGCGGTTTTACTTTGACGCGCTGCATTTCTCGCGCATGGCCGAAAGCTTTGGCACGCATTCGCTGTTCGACATCACGCGGGACGCTACGCCAGGGCGGCATGCCTTCCCAGGCAGCCGCCCGTCGGCCAGGCTCAGCCGGCTGTGCATCCGCAATGTCGTGCCCGCGCCTTTCCTGGCGCCGCGCTTTGCCACTGCCCGGTCGGCCGCGCTGTTTTCCGCGACGCTGAGCCCGCAAAACTACCATGCCGACACGCTGGGCCTGCCGGCCAACACGGCATGGGTCGATGTGCCATCGCCGTTCGTGGCCGATCAACTCGCGGTGCAGGTGGTCAGCGACCTGTCCACGCGCTACCAGCACCGCGAGTTGTCGCTGTCACCCATTGCGCACCTGATGGCGCGGCAGTACCAGGAGCAGCCAGGCAATTACCTGGTGTTTGTGAGCAGCTACGACTACCTGGAAAAGCTGGCCGGTCGCTTCCATCAGCTGTTTGCGCAGGTGCCGATGTGGACGCAGACCCGGCGCATGGACGAAGCAGCGCGTGACGAGTTCCTGGCGCGCTTTGTGCCGGAAGGAAAAGGCATAGGTTTTGCCGTGCTCGGCGGCGCGTTTGCCGAGGGCATCGACCTGCCCGGCCAGCGGCTGATTGGCGCCTTCATCGCCACCTTGGGCCTGCCGCAGATCAACCCGGTCAACGAGCAGATCAAGTTGCGGATGGCTGACAATTTTGGTGTTCGACAGGCGTATGACTACACCTATCTTTATCCGGGCATTCAAAAAATCGTGCAGGCCGCAGGCCGGGTGATACGCACCACGCAAGACAAGGGGGTGGTCTTCCTGATGGACGACCGGTTCGCGCGTCCCGAAGTCAAACGTCTGCTGCCGACTTGGTGGCAGGTGCGCATTTGCCCTTCCAACGCCATTTCCTTGGCCCGGCCTGGAGCGTCTTCATCCAACGAAATGCAGCCATGAAAAAACCCGCCTTGGCGGGTTTTTTCATGGCTGCGCAAAACGGCAGTCGGCTTTTCAGAAAACGCCGAAAAGCATCAGCAACAAGATAACAGTGATGGGCACACCTAAAAGCCAGGCAATGATGGGCATGTTGATCTCCTTTGAAGTGTTTGTGTGTTGTCGACACCCCTAAGTTAAAAGAAATCGCATGTCATGGTTGACAGCGCACAAGACAGGTGCCCGTAAGAAATCTCCGAAGACCGTGTAGTTCTGTAAGTCCACGCTTGACCTGAAAATGCAAAGCCTGCAGCTTGCACGGACTGGCGAACTGACTTTCTGCTCGACACCAATATTGGTTTTTTCCCTGCAAAAAATAAAGCGCCACGCGAAGAATCACAACGCTCTGCCCGGCATGCGGTCAGGAAGGGTGTGTCGACACGCTGCCGACCTGCAGGAAATCATTCATTCGGGTTGTTGCCTTTGATGCCATGCTGCTCCTTTAAAGCGAGCTGAACCATTTCAAGCTCGTCCACCAAAGCGTCAATTCTTTGAAAATCCTTGATCGGTTCGGTCAACAGACGTTCCAGCTCTTCCCGCATATGGGCGTATTCAACCGGGAGATCTGCGTTTGCCACGTCATCGGGAAGATAGCCGCTACGAGGTGAAGGGGTTGTGTTCAAAGGCATGGACGAATTCCTTGTAGTGGGACAAGACGCAGGGTGGCGACCAATGGCGCACCCGACGGCCCGATCATCTAAGCATTCGCTCCCGAACATGGCTGTAGGACAGCAACGTATTTTTGTTTTTCATCACCTGTCGAGATGTCCACAAAAATTGGCCGGTCATAAAATCGGAAAAATGCATTAATTTGTTATTTAATGTCTGGAAAACGTTGTTTGTGGTTATCACGACTATCCATTCGGGATGCCGTGGCTATATTGAACCTTTCTTCAACACCGCATCCCCCGATGCACTACTCACATGAACACCTCAACACTCCCGACCAAACTTCCGCTTTATCGCTCCCTGTACTTTCAGGTGATCTGTGCGGTCATTGCAGGCGTTGCACTGGGGTTTTTCTATCCCTCGGTGGGTGAAACCATGAAGCCGCTGGGCGATGGTTTCATCAAGCTCATCAAGATGATGATTGCGCCTATCATTTTCTGCACCGTGGTGGTCGGCATCGCCGGCATGGAAGACATGAAGAAGGTTGGCAAGACCGGCGGACTGGCGCTGCTGTACTTCGAGGTGGTCAGCACCTTTGCGCTGATCATCGGACTGGTGCTGGTCAATGTTTTGAAACCGGGCGTCGGCATGAACGTTGACCCGGCCACGCTGGACACCAAGTCGATTGCGGTTTACACCGCGCCGGGCAAGATGGTGGGCACCACCGACTTCATCATGAATGTCATTCCCACCGCCTTTGTCGACGCCTTTGCAAAAGGCGAAATCCTGCAGGTGCTGCTGCTGGCGCTGTTGTTCGGCTTTGCCTTGCACCGCTTCGGTGGCCGGGGAACGATGGTGTTTGACCTGATCGAGAAAACCTCGCATGTGCTGTTCACCATCGTGGGGTTCATCATGAAGGTCGCGCCCATTGGCGCCTTTGGTGCCATGGCCTTCACGATTGGCAAATACGGTGTCGGCTCGCTGTTTTCGCTCGGCAAGCTGATGGGCGCATTTTATTTGACCTGCCTGGTGTTCATTTTTGGCGTGCTCGGCACCATTGCGCGCCTGCACGGCTTCAGCATCTGGAAATTCATCAAGTACATCAAGGAAGAGCTGCTGATCGTGCTGGGCACCTCCTCGTCGGAATCGGTGCTGCCGCGCATGATGGAAAAGATGGAAAACCTGGGCGCCAAGAAAACCACAGTGGGCCTGGTGATTCCGACCGGCTACTCGTTCAACCTGGACGGCACATCGATCTACCTGACCATGGCGGCTGTGTTCATCGCGCAGGCCACCAACACGCCGATGACATTGATGCAGGAAATCACGCTGCTGGGCGTGTTGCTGCTGACCTCAAAAGGCGCAGCAGGGGTGACGGGAAGCGGCTTTATCGTTCTGGCGGCGACACTGTCGGCGGTGGGCACCGTGCCGGTGGCGGGGCTGGCGCTGATTCTGGGCATCGACCGTTTCATGTCGGAAGCGCGCGCGCTCACCAACCTCATCGGCAATGGCGTGGCCACGCTGGTCGTGGCGAAATGGACCAACGAACTGGACGTGGAGCGGCTTCAAGCCGGCTTGAACAATGAGACGTGGGAAGAAGCCCAGGAACCGGAACTGGTTCTGGACAAAAAAACGGACCATATGGCCGTGGTGCCCTGATCAGTCTGGAGGGTGTGGCTGCCTGGACGGCAGACGGATACATCCTGTTCTTGACCCGCACACCATGGCATCGAATGCCGCGGAAAATCGCGGGAATATCTGATGGTTAGCGGTTCTGGCGCGGTGCGGGACCGGGTCCGCGGCCTGCGATGTGGCGAAAGGTGATACGGCCCTTGCTCAGGTCGTAAGGCGAGAGTTCCAGCGACACCTGGTCGCCAGCCAGAATCCGGATGTGGTTTTTGCGCATCTTGCCCGAGGTATAGGCCACGAGCTTGTGGCCGTTGTCCAGCGTCACGCGAAAGCGCGAGTCAGGCAGGACCTCGTCAACCAGTCCATGCATTTCGATTAGTTCTTCTTTTGCCATCTAAAACTCCTGATATTTCGAAAATTTATTGTGTGGTGCCAGCCCACACGGGCTGGCAGTGTTTCATGCGCAAACAGGTGACGCGCTGTCGTGAATCCAGCCCAGTGCGTGCTCGGTAGCGTAATGCACGGCAGCAGCGGCGCTGTCAAAAATTCCGGAAAAACGCAGCACCCTGTCGTGGGTGCCGCTGCCGCGACCGGAGCGGATGGAAACCGAGGCCGCAAAGCGGCCTTCGCCTTGCTCCTTGGCGAATGGCGAGACAAGGTACTTGCCTACCTCTATTTGGGTATCGTTCATGTTCATAAAAATCTTCACCGGATATTTTTTCCGGCTTCTTTGGGAAAGGGTAACCAGCTTGCGAGCAAGCCAACGTGTATTCGGTATCTAGCCGCCAGTCCATTGAAAAGCCGGGCGGGGTTGAGCCATGAGTGGGCACTGTTGGTGGAAGTGCTCGCCAGGAAATGAAACAGTGCTGCGGGTATCAAAGCTGAAAAACCTTGAAAGCAGTGCCAGATCGCTGGGAATTCGGGCTCTGGGAAGCGCCGCATTTGAGAAAGAAGCCAGGTGTGATGAGGACTTCGATGAAAAACGCTGATGCGTAACCGAACCCACCATTATAACCGGGACGTCCATCAACGGCGGCTGTTCGTTCAGTATCCAAACTGCGGATGCCACTGACGAATGAGGTTTATGGCCCGGCCGGCTGCAGCGGTGCGGGTTTCCAGGCCAAGCCTGGCATTCACCTGTTCCAGGTGTTTTTTCACCATCGCCGGGCTGGACCCCAGAATGTCGCTGATGTCGCGATTAACCTTTCCTTTCACCACCCAATATAGCGCCTCCTCTTGTCTGGCGGTCAGCGTGAAGCGCAGGCCGAGGGCTTGCAGCACCGCATCGTCCGAAATTTCAGGCATCACGATCAGCCAGTCGTCGCCGCTGTCACTGTCGCCGGTTTGCTGGTGCAGCCGGAATGTCAGTCGACGCGGCCCCTGCTCGATCGTCAGGCGCAGCGGCTCGATCTGGCGCTGTACATCAGGCAGGTGGCGGCACAGCCGGTCGAGGATCGCCTCGGGCGTTTGCGGCGCGGTGGTGCCGTGGTAGCGCATGAGCAGATCACGCGCCAGCGACGTCTGCCAGGTCAGCTTGCCGTGACCCTGCCCGTTCGCATTCATCCCAGGCAGCTTGCCAACCGCCCTGAAACGCAAAGCGCAGCCCTTTGGCCGCTGCCTGCAATTCGAACATGCCCGCCACCCCGTGCACGCAGTCGGCGAATGGTAGCTGCGCTCGCAAATCACGCAACGCTGGATGGCGTGGCGCTGGCAAGGCCTGTCGGAAGCCAGTGGCGCAGAACGGCGCGCGATGTGATAGCGCCCATTCGTCGCCCAGGGCCTAAAAAACATTCATTTCCATCAGCATGAAGGCAACAGCGGTGTTGAACACCAGTCAGACCACGCGCCCCGGGTGGCTGTGCGTCAGGCGCGAGAAAAAGTTCGACCAGGCCAGCAAGCCGGCATGGGCGTTGGTCACATTGACCTTGAACTGCGACAGCACGACAAACAGCGCCGCTGCCCCGACCGCCCAGCCGTTGTCCAAAAACACATATTCGAAATCCGACAGGTACATCTGGTTTGGGTCGACGGCACACCCTGTCGGCACCATGTTGGAAATCGCCAGGTAGGCCAGCAGCGCGCCGCCGAACCTCTTGACCACGCCCAGCAGCACCCAGCCCGGCCCGCCGATGAGCACACCGGCCCGCCAGCGCCAGCGGTTGGCGGCGGTCTGCACCGGCATGAAACGCAGGTAGTCGGCCTGCTCGCCCATCGGGGTGATCAATGTAATGCCCACAGTCAAGGCCGCACCAAAAAGAGGCAGGTTGAAAGTGCCCGATGCACCTTTTTCGCCTGCATGGTTGACAACGCCAGAAACCGCACCGGGCGCGTGCACAAAACACAGGCAAACGGCACCACCAGCCTGACAAGCCACAGCCCCTGCGTCCAGACCTGCAGCCGGCTGATGTTCGAAACCCCATGCGTGACCAGTGGAATCACCACCAGCGCGCAAACCAGACAGCCCCAACGGGGCGTAATTCCAAAAGCCAATTCCAGTGCGCAGGCCATGACGGCCGCTTCCAGCGCAAAGAAAATGAAGGTGAACGAGGCGTGGATCAGCGACATCAGCGTCGAGCCGATGTAGCCGAAAACCGCGTCAGCAAATCCATGTCCACGCCATAGCGCGCCGCATAGAGGCTGATCGGCAGGCCGGCCAGGAAAATGATCAGCCCCGTCGCCATGATCACCCAGAAGGCATTGGTGAAGCCGTATTTCACCAGCAAGGTCGCGCCCACCGCCTCCAGAATCAGGAACAAAGCCGCACCAAAAGCGGTGTTGGCCACCCGCCATTCCGACCATTTGCAAAAGCGCTGCGGCGTGGAGCGCAATGCATAGTCCTCCATGGTTTCGCTGGCGACCCAGCTGTTGTCGTTGCGCTTCACCTTGATGATGCGCTGCACCGCCACTGCGGGGCCGGCGCCCCGGCTTCGTCCGGCAACCGGGCCTGAACGCCGGTGGCACCATTCTTGCGGTTTTGGGAAAGCCGATACCGAAAGAGCCCCATGGAATTGACGCCCCGCGAAAAAGACAAACTGCTGATTTTTACCGCTTCCCTGCTGGCCGAGCGGCGCCGCGCGCGCGGCCTGAAGCTCAACTATCCGGAAGTTGTGGCGCTGATCAGCGCCGCCGTGATGGAGGGGGCACGCGACGGCAAGACGGTGGCGCAGCTCATGAGCGAAGGGCGCACCCTCCTGAGCCGCGCCGACGTGATGGACGGCATTGCCGAATTGATTCCCGACATCCAGGTCGAGGCCACCTTTCCCGACGGCACCAAGCTGGTCACGGTGCACCAGCCGATTGTCTGAAACGCAGCAAACAAGCTATGAAAACAACAAATACGATTAAAAAAATAGCACTCAGCGCAATAGCTATAAGCGCAAATGCCGCTTTTGGTCATGATGGACACGCCATGCAGGGCACCCATTGGCATGCGACGGATGCCTGGGGTTTTGCAGTCATGGGCATCGTGGTGGCCAGCGCCATCTGGATGTCTCGCGGTGGCAAGTGAGGTCGCCATGACACCCGGCGAACTGTTCACCGACGGCCCCGACCACGTCCTCAACCAGGGCCGGCGCACGCTGACCGTCACCGTGCAAAACACCGCCGACCGGCCAATCCAGGTCGGCTCGCACTACCACTTTGCAGAAACCAACGCGGCGTTGGGCTTTGAGCGCGAAGCTGCGCGCGGCATGCGGCTGAACATCGCGTCGGGCAGCGCGGTGCGCTTCGAGCCCGGCCAGCAGCGCACGGTGGAGCTGGTCGATTACGCCGGCGAGCGAAAAATCTACGGCTTTCGTAGCCTGGTTCAGGGAGCGCTTTGATGGCCACCATCGGCAGACGCGCTTACGCGGAAATTTTCGGCCCCACGGTGGGCGACCGGCTGCGGCTGGCCGACACCGACCTGCTGGTCGAGGTCGAGGCCGACTACACGCTGCGTGCCGGCAGCTACGGCGAAGAGGTCAAGTTCGGCGGCGGCAAGACGATTCGCGACGGCATGGCGCAGTCGCAAAGAACGAATGCCGAAGGCGCGATGGACACGGTGATGACGAATGCGCTCATCCTCGACCACTGGGGCATCGTCAAGGCCGACATCGGCCTGAAAGGCGGGCGCATTGCCGCCATCGGCAAGGCCGGCAACCCCGATGTGCAACCCGGCGTGGACATCATCATCGGCCCCGGCACCGAAATCATCAGCTGCGAAGGCATGCTGGTGACAGCCGGGGGCATCGACTCGCACATCCACTTCATCTGTCCGCAGCAGATCGAGGAAGCCTTGAGCTCGGGCATCACCACCATGCTGGGCGGCGGCACGGGTCCGGCCACCGGCACCTTTGCCACCACCTGCACGCCCGGTCCGTGGAACATCGAGCGCATGCTGCAGGCCGCCGACGCTTTC
>JBBSRS010000007.1:0-20364 GCA_038242795.1 Burkholderiales bacterium | reverse complement strand
TGAAATTGCGATGGGCTTTTGCCTTGTGGTGGTGCTGATGGTTTCCGGCAGCCTGAACATGACCGACATTGTCATGGGCCAGGGTACGGGTATGGCAGCCAGCAGGGGTCTGACCTTCCTGTCGTGGAACTGGCTGCCTTTGCTGCCTATTTTTGTCGTGTATTTCATTTCCAGTCTGGCTGAAACCAACCGTCACCCGTTCGACGTGGTGGAAGGCGAATCCGAGATCGTGGCTGGCCATATGGTGGAATATTCCGGCATGTCGTTTGCCATGTTCTTTCTGGCTGAATACGCCAACATGATTCTGGTGTCCGTTCTTTGCGTGCTGCTGTTCCTGGGTGGCTGGTTGTCGCCGATTGACCATGCATTGTTCAACTGGATTCCAGGCTGGATCTGGCTGGGCCTGAAGACCTTCGTGGTTGTCACCATTTTTCTCTGGGTTCGTTCCACCTTTCCACGCTTTCGCTACGACCAGATCATGCGCTTGGGTTGGAAAATATTCATACCTGTGACCCTGGTCTGGTTGGTGGTCGTCGGGGCCTGGATGCAGACCTCTTACAACATCTGGAAATAGGCGAAAAGTCATGTCTGCTGTTGCATCCGTCAAGGATTTTGTTTCAAGCTTCATGTTGACCGAACTGCTCAAGGGTATGGCCTTGACCGGAAAATACATGTTCAGTCGCAAGATCACGATTCAGTTTCCCGAAGAAAAAACCCCGTTGAGCCCGCGATTTCGTGGTCTGCACGCATTACGCAGGTACGAAAATGGAGAAGAACGCTGCATCGCCTGCAAGCTTTGTGAAGCGGTGTGCCCGGCGCTCGCGATCACTATCGAATCAGATGTCCGTGAAGACGGCAGCCGCCGCACCTCACGCTACGACATCGATTTGACCAAATGTATTTTTTGTGGCTTTTGCGAAGAAAGCTGTCCGGTCGATTCGATCGTTGAAACGCATATTCTGGAATACCACGGCGAAAAGCGGGGCGATTTGTATTTCACCAAAGAGATGCTGTTGGCCGTGGGTGACCGTTACGAAAGCGAAATTGCTGCCAACCGGGCGGCTGATGCCAAATACCGCTGAGAACTCGGCTCCATTGTTCGCTTTTGTAAGTAGAAAGAATCCCCTTCAACATGGACGCTAAAACAGGTCTTTTTTACGTGTTTGCCGCAATACTGCTTTTTGCAGCGTTTCGCGTGATCACTGCACGCAATCCGGTGCATGCCGCACTTTTTCTGGTGCTGGCATTTTTTCAGGCATCGGCCATCTGGATTTTGCTGGAAGCCGAGTTTTTGGCGATCACGCTGGTACTGGTTTACGTGGGTGCCGTGATGGTGCTTTTCCTTTTCGTGGTGATGATGCTGGACATCAATCTGGACAGTGCAAGAAAGGGATTCTGGAAGCATTTTCCGCTGGCTGGCACCGTCGGTGCTGTCATTGCCCTTGAAATGTCGTACGTTTTGATGGGGGGGTTTCGTGACCCGCCACAAGGCGCTTCAGCTCCTGTACCAGGCAACTTGGCGGCCCAGGTTTCCAATACCAAGGAACTGGGCAAAGTTCTGTATTCGCAATACATCTATCCGTTAGAAATTGCTGCCGTGATTTTGCTGGTGGCCATCATTGCAGCCATTGCCCTGACTTTGCGCGAGCGCAAGGATTCCAAGCGAACCAATCCGGCAGAGCAGGTTCGTGTGAAGGCACAAGACCGCGTCAGGCTGGTCAAAATGAAATCAGTTGTTGCCGCACCTGATACTGTGCCCGCCGCATCCGTTGAGGAAAAAAAATAATGACGCTCACACTGGGACATTTTCTTTCACTGGGCGCCATGTTGTTTGCCCTGTCCGTCATTGGTATTTTTTTGAATCGCAAAAACCTCATCGTGCTGCTCATGGCCATTGAGTTGATGTTGTTGGCCGTGAATATGAATTTCGTGGCATTTTCGTATTACCTGAATGACATGGCAGGCCAGGTATTTGTATTTTTCATACTGACCGTCGCGGCGGCTGAGTCTGCCATTGGTCTGGCGATCCTGGTGCTGCTGTTTCGCAACAAGTCCAGTATCAACGTCGACGACCTCAATACGCTTCAGGGTTAACAACAAGATGAGCCAAACCCTTTCTGCATCGATGCTGCTGGCCGTTCCGCTGGCACCCCTGACTGGCGCGTTGCTGGCCGGAATTCTGGGAACCACCTTCGGTGGCAACTGGATAGGGCGCCGTCTTGCGCACACCCTGACCATTCTGGGTGTTTTTGTAGCCTTCATCATTTCTGCCATGACGCTGCAAAGTGTCGCTGTTGATGGTGCACGGTTTAACGAAACGCTTTACACCTGGATGACGGTGGGCAACCTGAAGATGGAAGTTGGTTTCCTGGTGGACGGTTTGACCGCCATGATGATGTGCGTGGTGACCTTTGTTTCGCTCATGGTGCATATCTACACCATCGGCTATATGGAAGACGATGCGGGCTACAACCGTTTCTTTGCCTATATTTCTCTGTTCACCTTCTCCATGCTGATGCTGGTGATGAGCAACAACATGCTTCAGCTGTTCTTTGGCTGGGAAGCGGTCGGTCTGGTTTCCTATCTGCTGATCGGTTTCTGGTTCAACAAGCCCAGTGCGATTTTCGCCAACATGAAGGCTTTTCTGGTGAACCGGGTTGGCGACTTCGGCTTCATTCTGGGGATTGCGCTGATTGCTGCCTACGCAGGCACGTTGAACTATGGCGAAGCTTTTGCAAAAGCCGACGAGCTTTCCAGGCTGACATTCCCCGGCACTGGCTGGATGTTGATCACCGTGATCTGTATTTGCCTGTTCATTGGCGCCATGGGCAAGTCGGCCCAGTTTCCGTTGCATGTCTGGCTGCCCGACTCCATGGAAGGTCCGACACCGATTTCGGCTCTGATTCACGCCGCGACCATGGTCACGGCGGGCATCTTCATGGTGGCGCGGATGTCGCCGCTGTTTGAACTCAGCGACACTGCGTTGAGCTTCATCATGGTCATTGGTGCCATCACCGCGTTGTTCATGGGCTTTCTGGGGATCATCCAGAACGACATCAAGCGCGTCATTGCCTATTCCACGTTGTCTCAGCTGGGTTACATGACTGTGGCGCTGGGTGCATCGGCTTACTCGGTGGCGGTGTTCCACTTGATGACACATGCGTTTTTCAAGGCCTTGCTCTTTCTCGGCGCTGGTTCAGTCATCATCGGCATGCACCACAACCAGGATATCCGTTGGATGGGTGGCGTGCGCAAGTACATGCCCATCACTTGGATCACCTTTTTGTTGGGTTCGCTGGCCCTCATCGGAACACCATTCTTTGCCGGCTTTTACTCCAAAGACAGCATCATTGAGGCAGTGGCCGAAAGCCATCTCTGGGGTAGCGGGTTTGCTTATTTCGCTGTCTTGGCAGGTGTTTTTGTAACTGCCTTTTACTCCTTTCGCCTGTATTTCCTTGTCTTCCACGGCAAGGAACGCTATGACCAGAATCCCGATGCGCACCATGATTCGCATGACGACCATGGTCATCACGATGCACACCATGAGCCCCATGAATCACGGTGGGTCGTGACTTTGCCATTGGTTTTGCTGGCCATTCCGTCGGTCATCATCGGCTTCCTCACGATTGAGCCGATGCTGTATGGTGAGTTTTTCAAGGATGCGATTTTTGTCAATCTGGAACGGCATCCCGCCATGGAAGAATTGGCCGCGCTGTTTCACGGACCCATCCAGATGGCAACGCATGGCTTGACAGCGCCTCCTTTCTGGCTGGCCCTGTCAGGTGTTGTACTGGCGTATTACATGTACATGGTCAATCCTGCCTTGCCTACGGCCATCAAGCGCAACTTGAATCCAGTCTACACACTGCTTGAAAACAAGTACTACCTCGACTGGTTCAATGAAAACGTCATTGCCCGGGGCATGCGTGGACTTGGCACGGTGTTCTGGAAGGTAGGAGACCAGATGGTGATCGATGGCGCGCTGGTGAACGGTTCCTGGAAACTCGTGGGCTGGGTGTCCAGCATGGTCAGGCGCCTGCAGTCGGGCTATATCTATCACTATGCCTTTGGCATGATTCTTGGCATTTTTGTGTTGATGACGTATTTCGTCTGGCTCAACCGATAAAAACAATCTAGAAGAAGAAGGAAGAGAAAAATGGGATTGTTGAGCCTCGCCATCTGGGTGCCGATTTTTTTTGGTGTCGGTTTACTGGCCCTGGGCAGGGAAAGCCAGGCGCGCACCGTTCGCTGGATCGCACTGATTGGCGCCATCATCAGTTTTCTGGTCACGTTGCCCTTGTATGCAGGTTTCGAATTGGGCACCTCGGCCATGCAATTCGTTGAGAAAAGCAGCTGGATTCCTCGTTTCAACATGAACTACCACGTGGGTGTGGATGGCATTTCATTGTGGTTTGTGCTGTTGACGGCATTTATCAATGTGGTGGTCATCATTGCAAGCTGGGAAGCCATTACGACCCGTGTGAACCAGTACATGGCGTCATTTTTGATCTTGAGCGGTTTGATGATTGGTGTGTTCGCCGCGCTGGACGGCATGCTTTTTTACGTCTTTTTCGAAGCCACATTGATTCCGATGTACCTGATCATTGGAATTTGGGGCGGACCCAACAAGATATACGCAGCCTTCAAGTTTTTCCTGTACACCTTGCTTGGCTCATTGTTGATGCTGGTTGCGCTGATTTTCCTGTACAACAAGTCGGGTGGCAGTTTCGACATCCTCTCATGGCACAAACTGCCTTTGTCGGCTACGGCGCAAACTCTGCTTTTCTTTTCGTTTTTTGCCGCCTTTGCTGTCAAGATTCCAATGTTTCCGGTGCATACCTGGCTGCCCGATGTCCACGTTGAAGCGCCAACCGGCGGATCCGCCGTGCTGGCAGCGATCATGCTCAAGCTGGGCGCTTACGGATTTTTGCGTTTTTCGATGCCAATCGTGCCCGATGCTTCACGCGAGTGGGCATGGTTGATGATCACTTTTTCACTGATTGCCGTGATTTATGTGGGCCTGGTGGCGCTGGTCCAGCGCGACATGAAAAAGCTCGTCGCCTATTCATCGGTAGCGCACATGGGTTTTGTGACGCTGGGGTTTTTCCTGTTCAACGACCTGAGCGTTTCGGGCGGGATTGTCCAGATGATTGCACACGGGTTTGTTTCTGCCGCCATGTTCCTGTGCATTGGAGTGCTGTATGACCGGGTGCATTCGCGCGAGATTGCAAGCTACGGTGGCGTCGTCAATACCATGCCCAAGTTCGCAGCCTTTGCATTGCTGTTTGCCATGGCCAATTGCGGCTTGCCTGCAACGGCTGGCTTCGTGGGCGAGTGGATGGTCATTCTGGGGGCAGTCAAGTCGAATTTCTGGATCGGCATGGCGGCGGCTTCGGCTTTGATCTCGGGTGCGGCTTACACGCTCTGGATGTACAAGCGTGTGTACCTTGGTCCTGTGACGAATGAAAATGTCAAGAACTTGCTCGATATCAACAGCCGTGAGTTCCTAATGCTGGCGATGCTGGCGGTCGCCGTGCTTTACATGGGCATTTATCCCAAGCCGTTTACCGATGTGATGAACACGTCGGTGGCTGACTTGCTCAAGCATGTCGCGCTTTCGAAACTGAACTAAGAAAACTCAAAGAATTCAGATGATTGACAAACTCAGTTGGATCGCGGTTTATCCGGAACTTGTTTTATTGGTGATGTCCTGTGTCATCGCTTTGGTCGACCTGGGTGTCAAGACGCCACGACGCTCGCTTACCTACGCATTGACGTTGCTGACGCTTGGCGTGGTGGCCATCATGGAAGCCAACACCGCGCTCGGTGGACAAGTCTTTTATGGGTTTGGCAACATGGTCGTGGTGGACCCCATGGGCAGCTGGATGAAATGCTTTGCAAGCGTTGCCCTGATGGTCACCATCGTCTACGGCCGGCCTTATGCCGCTGACCGCGACATGCTGCGCGGTGGTGAATTCTTCACACTGAGCCTGTTCGCCTTGCTGGGCATGTTCGTGATGATTTCAGGCCATAACTTCCTGGTGCTCTACATGGGCCTGGAATTGATGGCGTTGTCCAGCTACGCGCTGGTCGCCTTGCGCCGGGACGACGCGCAGGCAACCGAAGCCGCGATGAAGTATTTCGTGCTCAGTGCACTCGCTTCGGGTTTCCTGCTTTACGGCCTTTCCATGCTTTATGGCGCTACCGGCTCGCTGAACATCAATGAGGTCTTCAACGCCATTGCCAGCCGGCAGGTCAAGCATCAGGTGCTGGTATTTGGTCTGGTTTTCATTGTGTCGGGACTCGCTTTCAAACTGGGCGCAGTGCCATTTCATATGTGGCTGCCCGATGTCTACCATGGCGCGCCGACCGCTGTCACACTGATCATCGGCGGTGCGCCGCAGCTGGCTGCATTTGCGATGACGATTCGCCTGCTTGTCGAAGGCCTGCTGCCGCTGGCAATTGACTGGCAGCAGATGCTGGCATTGATGGCCATAGGGTCCCTGCTGATTGGCAATCTGGCCGCCGTTGCGCAGACCAACCTCAAGCGCATGCTGGCGTTTTCGACCATTTCGCAGATGGGCTTTTTGCTATTGGGTCTGCTGGCGGGGGTGGTCAATGGCAATCAACTCAACACGGAATCGGCGTACAGCGCCGCCATGTTTTATGCCTTGACCTATGTACTGACCACACTTGCCGCCTTCGGCATCATTTTGCTGCTGGCTCGCAACGGCCACGAGTCCGAGGAAATCACCGATCTTTCCGGTTTGAACCAACGCAGCCCCCTGTATGCGGGTGTCATGGCGATGAGCATGTTTTCTCTGGCAGGTCTGCCGCCGCTGGTCGGCTTTTACGCCAAGTTGGGTGTCCTTCAGGCCTTGATCTCATCGGGCAAAACAAGTTACCTGGTACTGGCTGTGTTTGCCGTGTTGATGTCGTTGATTGGTGCCTTCTACTACCTTCGGGTGATCAAGGTCATGTACTTTGACGCGCCTCACCCCCACAATGCGCAGCCGATCAATGCGCCGGCCGATGCGCGGATTGTGCTGGCCATCAATGGTGCATTGCTTTTGATCCTGGGCATTGCCCCAGGCGGTTTGATGGCCCTGTGCGCCCAGTCGATCAACAGCATCGTCAACTCGCTCGGAGTCTGAGGTTGGACCAGACTGTATCGGTATGGGTGGTGGTCATGCTGGCCTTGTTAATGGCCAACATGCCTTTTGCCAGCAACAGGCTGTTTGCAGTCTATGCACTCAATTCACCCAAAAATCTGGCAGTCCGGCTGGCAGAATTGCTGGTCTGGTACTTGGTGGTGGGTGGCGTGGGCCTGTACCTTGAGCAGCGAAATGGCCAAATTGCACCTCAGGGTTGGGAGTTCTATGCCATCACAGGAACTCTTTTTGTAACGTTTGCTTTTCCCGGCTTTACTTACCGCTATTTGTTCAAACACCGATCATGACGACCGAACCTAAAACGCAGGGCAGCGGCGTGGGCGACGATTCTCATCTGGCTGAAATAAAAATCAGCTCCGACGAAATCCTTGCAGGGAATTTTCTTCAGATCTGCCGCGACACGGTCAGTCTTCCCGATGGACGGCATACCACGCGCGAATACGTGGTGCATCCGGGTGCCGTGATGATCGTGGCGCTGCTGGATGATGGACGCGTGGTGCTCGAGCGCCAGTTCCGCTATCCGCTGCATGCCGTGATGGTTGAGTTTCCTGCGGGAAAACTCGATGCCGGCGAGTCGTCGCTGGCTTGCGCCCAACGCGAACTGCAGGAAGAAACGGGTTACACCGCGCGCGAATGGGCTAGGGCGGGTTTACTGCACACGGCCATTGCCTATTCCACAGAATTCATCGACATCTGGTTTGCACGCGGATTGACACCTGGCGAGCAACAACTCGACAGCGGCGAATTCCTTGAGGTGTTCAGCGCGACGCCTGGCGAACTGATGAACTGGTGCGCCAGCGGACAAGTCACCGATGCCAAGACGCTCACCGGGATGCTGTGGCTGGCGAACATGCTGTCGGGCGCATGGACATTGAAATGGCAGACAGCACAGCCTTAACGGCTTTGCCATACTGCGACCATGAAAGTCCTGAATCTCCGATGTTCGCGCCTGCATTCGTTTGAAGGCTGGTTCGGTTCAGAAGACGACTTCCAGGACCAGCGACAGCGTGGACTGATGGCCTGTCCTGTGTGTGCCGACATCAGCATACAAAAAATGCCCAGTGCGCCCCGGCTCAATTTCGGGAGTCACAACACCGCTGACACCGGCCCAAGCTGCACTGACCCGGAGGCGCCTTCGCGCTCCAGCGGAAATTCTGTGTCGCAAAACCAAACGGCGCACATTGACCGATCAAAAAGCATGCTGTCGGAAACCGACCTTGCGGCACAGGCTGCTTTTTTGAGCGCTTTGCGGCGAGTGGTGGCAGCCACTGAAGACATGGGCACGCGCTTTGCTGAGGAAGCGCGACGAATGCACTACGGGGAAATTGAAGCGCGCAGCATTCGCGGTCAGGCCAGCGCGCGCGAAGCGGTGGAACTTTTGGAAGAGGGGATTGAAGTTATCCCGCTGCCCATGCTCGCCCCTCTCAAGGAAACCCTGCAGTAGGCCATCACAAGGCAGTCCGATAACGCCTGCCGTTTGACCACCTGGCACCCATCATGGGTACAGGCCGCGCAGTTCGCGGGTATGCAGGATGCGCTGGCAGGCCACGATGAAGGTGGCTGTGCGCAGACTGACTTTTTTTTCCTGTGCGACTTGCCAGACGGCGGCAAAGGCGGTTTTCATGATTTTGACCAGACGCGCATTAATTTCGTCCTCGTCCCAGAAAAAGCTGGAAAAATCCTGTACCCATTCAAAGTAGCTGACGGTCACGCCTCCAGCATTGGCAATCACGTCGGGCAGCACCAGGACATTGCGTTCCTGAAGAATGTCGTCGGCCGCCGGGGTCGTGGGACCGTTCGCACCTTCAATGATCATGCGGGCCTTGATGCGTCCCGCATTGGCGGCGGTGATCTGTTGCTCCAGTGCTGCCGGAATCATGATGTCGCAATCCACGCCCCAGAACTCTTCGTCGGCGATGACGTCGGCATCGGCAAAACCCGCCACGCTACCTGTAGTGGCCACATGCTGCAGCAGCGCCGGAACATCGAATCCGGCATCGCTGAAAATCGTGCCGCCATGGTCCTGAACGGCTACGATTCGCGCACCCGTTTCTGCGAACAGCTTGCCGGCCACACCGCCCACGTTGCCAAAACCCTGCACGGCAACCCGGGCTGTGGCAATGTCCATTCCAATGTGCCGCGCTGCTTCGGTGCCCACTGTGAACACGCCGCGTCCGGTGGCTTCGCGCCGGCCCAATGAGCCGCCCAGGTCAACAGGCTTACCAGTCACGACGCCGGTTGCAGTGGAGCCGGTGTTCATGGAATACGTGTCCATCATCCAGGCCATGATCTGCTCGTTGGTGTTCACATCGGGTGCCGGAATGTCCTTGTTGGGGCCGATGATGATGCCGATTTCGCTGGTGTAGCGACGCGTCATGCGCTCGAGTTCACCGAGCGAGAGCTTTTTCGGGTCGACGCGAATACCACCCTTGGCGCCGCCGTAGGGCACGTTGACCGCCGCATTTTTCACCGACATCCAGGCCGACAGCGCCATGACCTCGGACAGGGTGACATCCTGGTGAAAACGCACGCCGCCCTTGCCGGGGCCGCGCGAAACATTGTGCTGCACGCGGTAGCCTTCAAAGTGTGCCACCGTGCCGTTGTCCATGTGGATCGGCACATCCACAATCAGGATGCGCTTGGGTCGCTTGAGGGTTTCAGCCCAGCGCGCCAGGCTGCCCAAGTGGGGGATGACGCGGTCTACCTGCTGAAGATAATTTCCCCACGGTCCGAGCTTGTCGGCCTGAAGATAGGACGGAAGGGATGAGCCCGGTGCGATCGCACTTTCGCCTTCAGCAGAAATTTGTGACATGAAATGCCTTTTTAAAAAAATTGAGGTAGCGCAGCTTAGTGCGTGCAATCCCAACTGTCCAAGGCCTACTTTATTCTTATTTATGCATTAAACGCATAGTTACAGAAAAGTGATTTCCAGGCGGGCTTGTCTGATGTGTTGCCCGGGTTTGATCGTGGTAAACACGTGTGGTGTCAATTGCAGGATTGGTATCTGCCCAACCCGTTTGTAAAGAATAAAAGGAAATTTTTAGACGTCTGCCGCTCCTGTAACGCCTACCACGCAAATTTTTGAAACCCTCTGCTCTCTATTTTTCCGCAACAGACAGTGTTGCCTGTGGCTTAAATTATTTCATGCCACTTGAAGATGTAAACCATCGGGTTTCAACTTGAATGCTTGCTAATCACTGAGCCGCCACTGGCTTGATTCGATCGGCAAAAACGCTTCGATTGCGGCGGTTGCAATGACATGTGTTGTGTTCTGCTCGATGTCGTGAACATTGAGCCCGCCATGGACAGTCGTGACCTCAGCGCGCCCGCGCGGCAGTTCCGCGCAGACACGGGCAATGTCTACCTGGTCGGGTTCCTGCACGCCAATGGTGACTTGCACTCGCATTTCACGGTGGTCGTAACCCAGCGACTTGAACAACACGATGGAAGAGTGGTGCAAGGCGTCTTGCACCGCCCTGCACGCGGCTTTGGTGTAATCCATGCCGTAGAGGTCGTTGCCAGTGCCCATTTCCAAAATGATGCGCTTCTCAGCCATGGGCGGGCTCCATGTCGAAGGAGACCATGACTGCTGCGTTGGCGATCACACTCCAGCCGTCTTTGTCGCGACGGGGAATGTCAAGACCGCCTTTGACCACACTCACCGTGGGCTGTCCGTAGGGAAATATTTTCAGCAGGGCTTCGCTGTCCACCTGCTCTGGTTGCTGAACACCGATCTCGACGTTGATGATCATCATTTCACGGGGAAAACCAAACGCCTCGGCCACATTCAAGGCGTTGTGCCACAGCGCATCGCGGATGGCGCGGGCCGCAGCTTCGGTGTAATTGCGGCTGCGAATCGAAGTTCCCATACCGAATTGTGTGACGACCCGTTTGATGGCCATAAAAGGTTTCCTGTCGAAAAAATGGGCATAAGTTGTTGGGTTCAGACCATTCCGGTGATGAACGCGCTCGCCTGTGTCAATCGACTTCGTGATGACAGACGACGAAATGTTTGGTGGTGGGCTCAATCACTTCCCAACATCCACTGAATCCGTTGGGAATTAAAAAGGCATCACCGGTTTTAAACGATCGGGTCGTGCCATCGTCACCGATCAGGCGGACATGGCCCGACACGATATAGCAGAACTCGTCGCGATGGGTGAAGGCCCGCCATTTTCCCTGCGTGCTGGCCCAGGTGCCCGCCACCATTCCGCCCACCTTGTCATTAAAAAACACGGTGCTTTCGTGGTGCGGGTCGCCCTGCAGCACGCGATCGGGCAGGTCGCTCAGGCGTCTGGTCTCATGTTCTCCCTTGTCGTGCTGGAAGTCGATCACCTGAGTATCCTGGGTCGTGTTTCGCTCTGTGTGTTGTGAGGCCATCATTCAAATCTTCTCGTCACGCAGCCAGTACCATTTGTAGAGGAAAAACTGGCCGAAGCGGCGAAAAGGCGCGAAAGCTTCCGAACGCACCATGTTCAGGACATTGGGGTATTCGAGCGGCGAGTTGTAGATCGGCAAGTTGAACACCTCGCGTCCGGTGTCTTTGCCCGCCACACGTTCGGCAATGCGTTTGCCTGCCCAGGTGGAGGCGGCCACACCGTTGCCTCCGTAACCGAGCGCGTGCCATACAGTTTCTTTCGGGTCCGGACGGGCAATGCGCGGCATCATGTCGTGGCTCACGTCGACCCAGCCCCACCACGAGTGGTCAATCTGGATGCCGGCCAATGGTGGAAATTTTCGCGCAATCGCGTCGGTGAGCAACTTGAGGTGCACGGGATCTTCTGCATCGGCGCCCGTGATCGAACTGCGGCTGCCCAGTTGCAGGCGGTTGCCTTCAAGCAGCCGGTAGTAAAAACGCAGGGTGCGCGTGTCTGTCATGAAAGTCTTGGAGTGGAAGTGGCAAGCCGCCATTTCGGCGTCTGTCAGCGGGCGCGTCACCACCGAATTGGAGAGGATCGGCAGGATCTTGTTTTTCAACGTGGGGGTGAGGTTCTGTCCGGTGTAGCCGCCAGTACAGACCACCACCCGCTTGGCGCGCACGATACCGCCGGGTGTCTGCAGGTGGTGCACGCCGTTGACCGTTTTCCAGCCTTGGACCGGGCTGGCCGGGTGCACTTTCACACCCAGCTCGCGTGCCTTGCGGATCAAGCCGAAGGTGAATTTCAAGGGATGGATGCCCACGCCTTCTTCTTCAAACATGGCGCCCAGGTGCTCCCGCTCGTCGCAGTGTTGTTCTCGCACTTCTTGCGGCGTGAGCATTTTTGTGTTGTAGCCAAACACTTCGTTGCGCACGCGCATCATCTCGCGCAGGTAGTCGAGTTTTTTCGGACGATGCGCCATGTAGAGGTGGCCACCGTCATAGGCCTCGCATTCGATTTCTTTGGTAAGCGACTTGAAGTTCTCGAAACCGGTGCGCACTTCAGTGTCCAGCCGCTTGGCCACGTCCATGCCCCAGCGCTCGATCCATTGCGAGCGGCTCAGACGGCCGTTGGCATTCTGACCCTGGCCGCCGCTGCGACTGGAACATCCCCACGAGGTCTGGGCGGCTTCCAGCACGGTGGCGACGATGCCGTGTTCGCGGGCCAGATAAAGCGCGGTGGACATGCCGGTGGAACCCGAGCCGATCACGACCACGTCAGCATCGATGTCGCTGCGAATCGGACCATCATCCGGTGGCGGGCTGCCGGCCGAGGCGACCCAGTAACTGGGCGCATAGCCGGTACCTTGGCCTGGGGTGGCGTTCACCAGCGGATCATAGGTAGGTTCATAGGGCCGCATCAGGGCGCCACCATTGGTTGTCGAGGTCATGAGTTGTCTCCAGAGTTTGTAGTGAGTCCGCATGGCTGCCGGCAAAAGCAGGTGGCCAACAGCGTGCAGGTCTTGAAAATCATGTTCTTCAAACCACACTGAAGCGTAGGATAGGCAAAAGTGGCGCCCTCTGGTTAGGACCAGTTGCAACCATTCCATGGAACCAGCAATAGCTTCGCGTGTAACAGAAAATGGACTGTCTAGGGTTAACCCGTGTGCTTGGCTCTAACGATTCTGCGTGGCTGGTTCTACAGTCCAAAGCGGTTTGGATTCAACAATACAGTCCGCTCGCAAACAGGTCGCACTGGCGACAAACGTCGAACCCCGATGACGCGACATGCGAAGACTTTGACACCCACAGCAGGAGACAAGATGACAGCGCCACAAACCACCATCACATCGCAAACCCTCGCCTTGTTTGCAGACGCCTGGAATCGTCACGACCTCGACGCCCTGATGGGCTTCATGCACGACGAGTGTTTGTTCCATGCCGTGGCAGGCCCTGATCTGCTGGGTCGCACCTTCAGCGGACGTGCCGAGGTCAGCGACGGATTCAAGGCTGCCTGGACCAATTTCCCAGATGCCGCCTGGCTTGATGGCGACCACTTCGTGGTGGGCGATCGGGGCGTGTCGGAATGCACCTTCAAGGGCACCAAGGCTGACGGTTCGCGCATTGAGGCCCGCATGGTCGATGTGTTCACCTTCAAAGACGGCAAGATTCTGGTGAAAAACGCCTACCGCAAAGACCGTCCGGCACTGGCGGCCTGAACCGGTCCACAAGGCTCAAAACTGATTTCAGTGCATTTCCCAAGATCGACCACCAAATCGACCTGTTTTTTTAACCATCCCTGGAGACATTCATGAAATTCAAAACCACCACCCTGGTATCGCTCTTGGCAACCTCCTTCTTCTTCGTAGGCGGCAGTGCGCTGGCTACCACCTTCAAGGTGGCTGTGGGTGACGCCCAGGGCAGCGCCCAATGGGAAATGGCCAATAAATTCAAGTCAGCTTTTGAAGCCAAGACCGCTGGCAAACACAAGGTTGACCTGTTCCCCAACGGCCAGCTCGGCAGCGAAGAGACCACCATCAACAGCGCCTCGATGGGCACGCTGGACTTCTCCGTTTTGGCTGTCAACAACGTCACGCCGTTTTCTCCCACGGTGGGCGTGCTCACGCTCCCTTATGTGATCCAGAGCGCAGAGGAAGCCAAAAAACTGGTGACCGGCGACGTCGGCAAGGAACTCACCGCCAATACCGTGCGCGACGCGGGGGTGCGCATCGTGGGCTGGACATTCACTGGTTTTCGCGTGTTGACCAACTCCAAGAAGCCTGTCAAAACCCTGGCCGACCTCAAGGGTCTGAAAATTCGTGTGCCCAAGAACGAAATCATGATCGCGTCTTACCAGGCATGGGGTATCAACCCCACACCCATGGCCTGGTCCGAAACGTTCACTGCTTTGCAGCAAGGTGTGGTGGATGGACAGGACAACCCGTACATCACCGTGAGTTCAATGAAATTCAACGAAGTGCAGAAGTACATCACCAACATCCGCTATGTGTTCTCGCTGGAGCCCATCATCGTTGGCGAGGCGCTGTTCAAGAAGCAGCCCGCCGATGTGCAGAAAGCGATTCTTGACGCCGGTGCCGAAGCCACCGAGCACAGCTACAAGTGGCTGGGCGAGACCGAAGACAAGATCAAGAAAGACTTGACAGCCAAGGGCATGCAGATTTCCGATCCGGCCGATGGCGAGAAGGAGTGGATTTCCAAGGCCACCACGACAGTCTGGCCCCAATTCTATAAAAGCATTGGCGGCAAAGACAAGCTCGACAAAGTCCTGAAAACCCTGGGACGTTGATCATCTGACGGTGGCGGCCACAACAAGTGGCTGCCTATCAACGGTTTTGTGATGCAGCGCGCTTGTGAAAGCAGCTGTCCCGGCGTTCTGTAGGCGCTTTTAGTTGAGGAAATTACCATGACGTTCCTGCGCAACTCGATGGCCTGGTTGAACGATATTGAAACACTGGTGTGCGAGTGGCTGCTTGCCCTCTTTGTGATTCTGCTTTTTGCGCAGATCGTTTCGCGCCAGCTTTTCAACCACTCCATTGCCTGGTCAGAAGAACTTTCGACCTACATGTTTGTCTGGTTTGCCTACCTTGGTGCGGTAGTGGCGGCCAAAATGTCGGCGCACAACCGCGTCACGGTGCATTTTCAGTTTATGCCCAAGTGGATGGCCTCCACATTGCTGACGGTGGCCGACCTGCTGTGGGTGGCTTTCAACCTGTATTTCGTCTGGCTCAGCTACGACTTCGTTTTCAACCGCATGAACCTGTTCTGGAAGTCGCAAACGCTGGGGGTTCCGATGAAATATATCTACATGATTTTGCCGATCGCTTTCACCTTGATGTCGATCCGTGTGCTGTGGAATATTTATCTCCGCGTCGTCAAAGGCGAGGAGTTGCTGGATCCGGAAACTGCCGAGATCAAAAAAATGCAGCAGAACAACAACGCGCAGGCCTCGAGCTGAACGCGCACTGGAGACAACACCATGGAAATGTACCTGCCTGAGATTTTGTTCGGCGGCTTTATGCTGCTCCTGCTGCTGGGGGCTCCGATCACGGTGGCGCTGGGTGGCGCGGCCATGGCGGCCTACATGGTGCTTGACAAGGACCCTATTGCCCTGGTGCAGATCGCGTTCAACTCGGTCGGCAGCTTTCCGCTGATGGCCTTGCCCGCTTTCGTGCTGGCTGGCGCGCTGATGGAAGCCGCCGGCATCTCCCGTCGCCTGGTCGACATCGCCGAAACGATGGCGGGTCCCATCACAGGCGGCCTGGGCGTGGCCACCGTGCTTGCCTGTCTGTTCTTCGGGGCTATCTCGGGTTCGGGCCCGGCAACCACCGCAGCCGTAGGAATGTTGATGATTCCGGCCATGACCAAGCGCAACTATGACCGCGCCTATGCCTCGGCGGTAACGGCTGCCTCAGGCGGCCTCGGCATCATCATTCCACCTTCGATTCCGATGGTGATCTTCGGTATCGCCGCACTGGGCATGGAGCCGCCGCCCGAGGCGGTGCAAAAGTTCGGCACCTTCGCTTCGCTGTCCATCCCCAAGCTGTTTGTTGCCGGTGTCATGCCCGGCCTGTTGATGGCAGGCAGCTTGCTGCTGATGAACTATTTCATCTCGAAGAAAAGTGGTTACCGCGGGCTGTCAGAAAACTGGTCAGGAAATGAACTGCGTGCTGCGCTCAAACGCGGTTTCTGGTCGATCCTGGCACCCGTGATCATTCTGGGTGGCATTTACGCGGGTATCTTCACACCCACCGAGTCCGCCATCGTGGCGATTTTCTACACGCTGTTCATCGGCTGGTTCGTGCACCGCGAGATACGCTGGCTGGCCATCAAAACAGCGCTTCGCACCACCACGTGGATCACCGGACGTGTGCTGCTGATCTTGTTCACTGCCACAGCCTTTGGGCGGTTGTTGGTCGAACAGCGCATCCCCAGTGATATTGCAGAGGCGATGCTCAACATGACCTCCAACCCCTACATCATCTGGGCGCTGGTGATCGCATTCCTGCTGTTTGTGGGCATGTTCATGGAAACGCTGGCGGCTATCCTGATCCTGGTGCCGGTGCTGCTGCCAGTCATGTACATGACCGGTGCCGATCCAACGCATGTGGGCATCGTCGTGATCTGCACGCTGTCGATCGGCTTCATGACGCCGCCGTTGGGTGAAAACCTGTTCGTGGCCTCAGGGATTGGCGGGGAGTCAGTGGAAAAGATTATTGTGAAGGTGCTGCCTTTTGTGTTGGTGACCACCATCGCGACATTCATCATTGCCTATGTCCCGCAGATATCGCTCTGGCTGCCTTCGCTGATGGGTTATTGAATCTATGCAGTCCCAGCGACTGCATCCGCGCCATCAGCCGATCACCGTCGGCTGACGGCGTTTTTGTAAGGCCGCAACCACTGTGGCCAGGGCAGCTATGCCTTCATCGATCACGGATGCATTGATGGACTGAAAACCGAGCCTTACAAAATTGCCTGCGGTTTGCTCGGCCTGAAAAAACACATCGCCCGGCTCGATCAAAATACCACGCTCGGCAGCACGTTCCGCCAGTTCGGTGGCAGGCACGTTGTCAGGCAGTTGCACCCAGCAGGAGCCGCCGCCGCTGAACGGCGTCACCAGGCACTCAGGCATATGGCGCGCCAAGGCGTCGAGCATCAGGGCTCCACGCTCCTTTTGCGCGTGTGCCAGTCGTTTGAGCTGCGCATCGTTGTAGCCCAGCGAGATGAACAGCGAAAGGCTGCGCTGAATGAACGAAGAAGGGTGGCGGATCATGAGGCGTCGCAGTGCGCGCAGTTCCGTGATCAGCTCGGGTGCAGCCACAATGTAGCCAATGCGCAGTCCCGGTGCCATGCTTTTGGAAAGGCTGCCGATGTAGATCACCCGTTCGTTGCGGTCCAGGCTTTTGAGTGCTGGAATCGGATTGCCTGCGAAGTTGTTTTCGCTTTCAAAATCATCTTCAATGATGACCAGATCGCAAGCATCGGCCAGACGCAGCAGTTCTTTGCGCCGGTGCAGTGGCATGGTGACGCCGGTTGGGCACTGGTGACTGGGGGTGGTGTAGAGGTAATCAAGTTCGCTCAGTCTGTCGTCCACCACCAGCCCGTTGTCGTCCACAGGCAGAGCCACAACCTGCGCAGTGCGGCTGGTAAAAATATTTCGCGCATCGGGGTAGCAGGGGTCTTCGATGCCCACCCGGGTACGCTCGCGCATCAGCAGGTCAGCCACCATGTAGAGCGCATGTTGCGCGCCCACCGTGATCATGAGCTGGTCTGCAGTGGCCCAGACGCCACGCCGGGGCAGCACGCGGGTGCATATCTGCTCGACCAGAGAATCATCGTCACGGGTGATCTGATCGGGTGCCCAATCGCGAATATCGAGCACGCTCAGTGCTTTGTGGCAGCACTCACGCCAGGCAGCGGTGGGAAACAGGGACTCGTCAAACTGGCCGTAGAGAAACGGATAAGAACTCTTTTGGTAGTTTGCAGGTTTGACGATGCTGCGCTGCGCGCTGGGGCGCTGTTGCAGCCGTTGCGTCCAGGCGATGGAATGGGGCCGCTGCTCAATGTCGGGAGCAGTGGGCGTCTGCATACGCTCACCCAGCATGGCTGCGCACACAAAGTGGCCTTTGCGTTCGTGCGAAACGAGGTAGCCGTCGTCAACAAGTTGTTGATAGGTCAGAACCACGGTGATCCGGCCCACGCCCAACTCGGTGGCCAGTTCGCGGCTGGAAGGGACCGGGGTGCCTGGTTTGAGCTGTCCGTCCAGAATCGCCGAAACCAGCATCTCCCGGATCTGACCCTGCAGCGTAAGGTTTCCGCGCGCACTGCGTTGAAGCAGCTGTTTCCACATCGCGCCTTGAAGAGGTTGGGCCATGGCAGAAAATCCTGAAGCTGTTGTGATTTGAAAAAACCAAAGAACGAATTGTGCTCCAAGGAAGGTCGCAGTTTGTAGATTGTCGATGCCATGGAAATTCTCAAAACATGATGGAAAAGTCTTCCTGCCGGCAGGCTGCAGCGAAAAAGCTTCATGCGGTTACAGCGTGTTCAATCTTCCAGAGATCAATGGATGGATCTTCAATTTGCGGCTGCCCGCGCTTGTTTGTGCGGGCCACTGCAATAGCCTCTGAAATTCGTTTGAACCTGGGCTGTGACGTCAAACTATGTCGTTCGCCCCAATCGTTGAATCAGTGCGGAACCAGCCAATCAAACAACGCCCGCGCTACGCTCAGACCTGAGATGCCAATCAGCAGGTTAAGCACCAGCAACCGAAAACCATCCGGGTTGCTGCGGGCAAAAACAGCCCGCCCCAGCCGCATGCCCAGCAACATTCCCGGGGAAAGCACCAGTATCCAGCGCACAGTCTCGGCGCTGAACACGTCGATGCCGCCGCCACTGCCCTGCGAGAACGCGCTGGCCCACAACAGCGTGTAGCCGCATGCAAAGGTGACGTAGGTGATGAGCGTGCCGCGCATGGCCGGGGCGGGAACGTGACAGGCAGCCATCAGCAACGCGGCGGCAACCCCGCCACTGGCCGCCAGACCATTGAGCAACCCGGAAAGGACGCCGGTGACCGCCTGAACGCGTGGGTTGGTGTGCAATGGGTGGGTGCTGCGCCAGCGCAAACCGGTGGCGGTGAGGAGCAGCGCACACCCCACCATCAGGCGCAGCAGCACCGGATCGAGATGGGCAAGCAGGTAGACCCCGACGGGCACCAGGAAAGCGTTGCCAATCACAAGCGACTTCAACCACCCCATGTCGAGATCGCGCACGCCGGCGCGCCACACACTGATGCCAGCCAGAATCTCCAGCACCAGTACCGCGGGCACCAGCGCAGCGGGCGCCATGAACAGCGAAATGCCCGCCACCGTCAGGGCTGAGAAGCCAAACCCTGAAAAACCCCGCACTATGCCCGCGCCGAGCGAAACAATCAGGCCGACCACGGTCATCCCGTTCCAGTAGTCGTGCAGGTTCATGTCAGCGGCTGGGTTGGGTCTGACCGTGCAAGTCGGCCAACACACCCAGACAAGGCCGGAGCACGCATGCAATCCATCAACACTGGCCAATGATCAGGCCGACCTGGTACACCATGGCAAATTTCATCAGATTTAATTAATAATGGAATGAATTGTATCAATATATGAGATTTTATTTAGGCGGTGGCTTTTGCAGTGCTTGTTAACCCGACAGACCGGTGTCCTGTATGAACATTCCGAGTTCGCTGCTTGTTTGCTCACGGCTGCTCCACACGGTCGCCGGGACCTGCATTCCGGCTGCTGTTGGACTGACTGATCAGGGGAATCCAATCATGTTGAGCAAGTCGAACAAAGCGCTCGATCTGCCCATGGTCACCAAGCGCCGCACATGCCAGCAGCTCATGAAAGGGATATTTGTATTGCGCTGTCTGAACAGCACGACTTTGAGACAGGTTTTATTTTTGCAAGCTGGCTCTGGAATGCATGGGTCGCGCAACGCAGGAGGGCTCTTTTTTAATAACTGCCTGACAGAGCAGAATCGAACTGACCAAAAAACGACGATTTCAATACCAAATAGGCCTCTTGCGCATGCTGGATAAGCGAAATATGCTATTAATTACGTAGCAAAAATAATGGATTTCTGCCTGTCGTGATTGCCTGTCAGGGTGATGTCGCTCCGGAAGCCAGGCAATCCTGAGGCGTCACGCTGTCAGGCTGTCGGTATTCAACAGCGTTTGGCCGATGCGATCGATTTCGCGGATCAGCATGTCCAGGTCGGTCCGGGTGGTGCGGTGGTTGGTGATGTTCACCCGAATGGCATTGCGGCCATGCACCAGCGTCGTGG